>NZ_MVOM01000055.1:0-26025 GCF_002018895.1 Acinetobacter sp. MF4640
TTGCTGGAACAGTCTAAAATGTTTGTTTTGCCTGAAAGAAGATCAAGGCAATGCCCTAGAGTCGTCAAAATAAAGCCTCAAAAGTACCCAAGAAAATGCCAGTCAATTTCTTAACTGACTGGCATTAGCATTTAAGCGGCCTTTTTACATCTAAAATAATATGGTATAGATTACATCATTCCGCCCATACCACCCATGCCGCCCATATCAGGCATTGCAGGCTTGTCTTCTGGAACGTCAGTAATCATACATTCAGTTGTCAACATTAAACCAGCTACAGATGCAGCATGCTCAAGTGCAGAACGCGTTACTTTCGCAGGGTCAAGAATACCCATTTCTAGCATGTCACCATACTCAGAAGTAGCAGCGTTATAACCGAAGTTACCTTCACCATTTTTCACAGCATTGATCACAACTGAAGGCTCATCACCCGCATTGGCAACGATTTGACGAAGTGGCGCTTCAATCGCACGACGTAAAATGTTAATACCTACGTTTTGGTCGTCATTCGCACCATTTACACCGTCAAGTGCAGCTGCAGCACGTACCAGTGCAACACCACCACCAGCAACCACACCTTCTTCAACAGCAGCACGTGTTGCATGAAGCGCATCGTCCACACGGTCTTTCTTCTCTTTCATTTCAACTTCAGTCGCTGCACCAATTTTGATCACAGCCACACCGCCTGCTAATTTAGCAACACGTTCTTGAAGTTTTTCTTTATCGTATTCAGAAGATGATTCTTCAATTTGCGCGCGGATTTGCGTAACACGTTCAGCAATTTGAGCTGCATCACCAGCACCGTCAACAATCACAGTATTCTCTTTAGACACAGTGATTTTGTGCGCAGTACCTAAGTCTTGAAGAGAAGCTTGTTCTAAAGTCATGCCTACTTCTTCAGAAATTACAGTCGCGCCCGTCAAGATTGCGATATCTTGAAGCATTGCTTTACGACGGTCACCAAAACCAGGTGCTTTAACCGCACATACTTTGATAATTCCGCGCATGTTGTTAACAACAAGTGTAGCTAAGGCCTCACCTTCAACATCTTCAGCGATGATTAAAAGTGGTTTACCTGTTTTAGCTACAGCTTCAAGTACAGTAATTAATTCACGGATGTTGCTGATTTTTTTGTCAACAAGCAAGATGAACGGATTTTCAAGTTCAGCCGTTAATGTGTCTTGTTTGTTTGCAAAGTATGGGCTGATATAACCACGGTCAAACTGCATACCTTCAACAACGTCCAAAGCATCTTCAAAGCCTGAACCTTCTTCAACGGTAATCACGCCTTCTTTACCTACGCGTTCCATTGCTTGTGCAATGAGTTTACCTACAGTTTCGTCAGAGTTTGCAGAGATTGAACCGACTTGTTCAATCGCTTTAGTATCAGAAGCAGGTTTTGCTGTTGCTTTAATTTCAGCAACCAATGCTTTAACAGCCAGATCAATACCGCGTTTCAAGTCCATTGGGTTCATGCCCGCTGTTACAGACTTGATGCCTTCATTTAAAATTGCTTGAGCTAGTACAGTTGCAGTTGTTGTACCGTCACCAGCGATGTCATTGGTTTTAGAAGATACTTCACGAACCAATTGAGCGCCCATGTTCTCAAATTTGTCTTTTAGAGAAATTTCTTTCGCAACCGTTACACCATCTTTAGTGATGTGCGGCGCACCGAAAGAACGGTCGATCACAACATTACGGCCTTTAGGACCTAAAGTTACTTTTACAGCATCTGCAAGCACGTTTACGCCTGCAATCATTTTAGAACGAGCTGAATCACCAAATTTTACGTCTTTAGCTGACATACTAAACTCCAAATATTCTTAAATTTTAATCAATTGTATTGCTTAAACAGCAAATGAACGTTCTGAATTAACCTTCAAGAACCGCTAAAATATCAGACTCTTTCATCACAAGAAGTTCTTCGCCTTCAACTTTAACTTTAGTGCCTGCATATGCACCAAACAGTACATTGTCGCCCACTTTTACATCTAAAGCACGAATGCCATTGTCTGTAATTTTTCCATTACCTACTGCAATAATTTCACCTTGAGCTGGCTGTTCAGCAGCAGAAGTACTCAAAATTAAACCGCCCGCAGTTTTAGTTTCCTTTTCTACGCGGCGAATCACAACGTTGTCATGTAAAGGACGAATTTTGCTCATTTCTAGCTCCATAGACATTTTCAAAATGCCATTGTTTACGATGTGAAGATGACTTCTTATTCCTAGGTCATCAACAAAATTTTGATATGACACTTTTGTGGGGATGGAATAAAACGCTTCAAGGGCAAACACAAAATATTTTTATATTTTTGTGCTCTTTTTAAGCAAACCTCATCAAAGTTCAGACACTCAATTCAATCTGACATACTTTGCTGCATCAACTCGAAGCGATTGGTTGCAGCGTTAAAGCTCAAATGTTGTACATCGGCATTCGGCAAAATAATATTCAGGCTATTGGGCAAACCCGCATGTAAACGATAAGATGTTGCCGTTCCAGCATGGATATCCAGCACTGGATGCGATACCCCAAGTTGATAAATCTGATTCAAATCATAAACGGCAGCGTGGTGTAAATGCCCATGTAAAAGTCCATTTAAACCATGTTGGCTCCATTGCTCCAATGCAATACGACCAAGCATCGGACAGTCTTTCACACCATGACTATGGTCTGGCGGAGTATAAAAAGGCTGATGCGCGGCGATCAGTTTAATTTTGTGCGCAGGTGCTTGCTGCAATTTTAGATCAATCTCTTGAATTTGGTTCAGTGAAATATGCCCTCGCGTGTGGTAACGCCGACGAATACTATTCACTCCAATGACATAAAAATGTTCAGTTTCTAAGGTGTTTTCCACCCCCCCAAAAAACAGTTGATAACGTGCAAAGGGACTGAAAAAACGATTCCACACATGGTACAGCGGAATATCATGATTCCCCGGCACCACCAAATACGGCAGCTTTAAACTGTCTAAAAACTGCCGACAAGCATAAAACTGAATAAACCGCGCACGTTGGGTCAAGTCCCCACTGACCACTACGGCTTCAAAAGAATGTTCCTCACATAACTGACGAATGGCCTGTAAACAGGCTTCGCGTTCGGTCCCAAAGTGTAAATCTGACAAATGTAAAATCATGCGGGAACCATGATATTCAGCGCATGCTTACGTACTGTAATTTTCAGCGGTGGTGTCATCGTGACAATTTCTCCATCTACCGCAACCGTGAGCTTATTGCGCTTTGAATGAACAATCACTTCATCTGCTGCAAAGCTATAGACATCGGAAGCCTGATCCAAATTGCCTTTAATCAACTGCCATAAGGTCTTGAACAAAGTCCGCTTATCACTTTTTGCTACTACCACGCCCGCCACTTTGCCTGCTTCCGCCGCCTCGGCAATACGTAGTTTCATTTCAGCCAGTTGAAGTTGATTATTGCCAAAGAAAATCAATGGCGTTTTCACTGGATAGCGCTGTCCATCGACTTCTACTTCAAGTTTTAACTCTTTACGGTCGCGGATGAGAACATCCAATGCCGAAGTATACGCATGCAATGGAAAACGTCCAAAATGCTTATTAAACTGTTCTCTTTTTTGAATAAATAAAGGATAAAGCCCTAAACTAGCATTGTTCAGATAGATATGTTGATTCAGCTGCGCCACATGTACAGAACGTGGCTGCCCTTCACTAATGGCTTTGGCTGCGTCTAATAAATCCAACGGAATATTCAACACTCGCGCAACATAGTTAAATGTACCTAGAGGCAAGATTCCCATGGGAATATCCGTTCCCATCAATTTAGACGCAACTGCATTTAAAGTACCATCGCCACCCGCAGCAACCACGACCCCTACATTTTCCGCTTGACGATGGCGTAGTAAAATCTCTTGCATCATCTGATCAAAGTTCATGCACTCACTTAACTCAAATGACTGTATTTCAAAACCCGCGGTACTCAGATCTGCTACCAACTGTTCATACACTTCATCTTTATTTGCAGCATGAAAACCTGATTTTTTATTATAAATAAGTGATAAAGGTTTGAGTTGCTCTGACATTTTGCACCTAAACTTGAAGTAATTGCTCTATTTTTGTCCAAATATTCAACACTTAACAGTTTTGTTATGTAAAATTCAAATGACTACCATTTATTTAATCAATAATAAATCTCAATCACAAAATAAATGCAAGCATATGATTTTAATACTAATATCTTAAATGAATAATCCTCATAAATATAATAAATACACAAAATAAAAGCAAGAAATCTAACCAAACTATTGTTTTTTAATAATTAAAATGAAGCAACTCCATCGAACTGTTCATAATTTAGATACGCCTTTGGTCTTATTTTTTTTATCAAATTATGCTTTAATACAGCCACTTTTTTTTCATCTTTTCATCTCTGCAGTAAATTTTATTGCTGAGATTGTACTTTGTACAAACGTGTACATATTTGAGATAGGCCTCACCATGACCCAAGTGAACGCACCAGAATTCGTTCGTCACCCTAAGCTTATTGCGTGGGTGGAAGAAATTGCAAAATTAACAAAACCAGCGAAAATTGAATGGTGTGACGGCAGCGAAGAAGAATATCAACGTTATATCAACTTGATGATCGCTAACGGCACAATGCAAGCGCTTAACCAAGAAACGCATCCTGGTTCTTATCTTGCTAATTCTGATCCTTCTGACGTTGCTCGTGTTGAAGGTCGTACTTACATCTGCTCTGAAAAACAAGAAGATGCTGGTGCAACAAACAACTGGGAAGAGCCTGCTGAAATGCGTGCCCGCCTAAATGGTTTGTTTGACGGTTCAATGGCAGGTCGTACTTTATATGTAGTACCGTTCTCTATGGGCCCATTGGGTTCTCATATTGCGCACATTGGTATCGAATTAACTGACTCTCCTTATGTAGCAGTTAGCATGTCTAAAATGGCTCGCATGGGTAAAGCTGTTTATGACGTTCTTGGTACAGACGGTGAATTTATTCCTTGCGTACATACTGTTGGTGCGCCGCTTGCTGATGGCGAAAAAGATGTTGCATGGCCTTGCAACCCTGAAAAATACATCGTGCATTACCCAGAAACACGTGAAATCTGGTCTTACGGTTCTGGTTACGGCGGTAACGCATTGTTAGGTAAAAAATGCTTAGCTTTACGTATTGCATCATCTATGGGTCGTCAACAAGGCTGGTTAGCTGAACACATGTTGATCCTTGGTGTGACTAATCCTCAAGGCGAAAAACACTACATCGCAGCGGCATTCCCTTCTGCTTGTGGTAAAACAAACTTCGCGATGTTGATTCCACCAGCAGGCTACGAAGGTTGGAAAATTGAAACTGTAGGTGATGATATTGCTTGGATCAAACCAGGTGAAGATGGTCGCTTATACGCAATCAATCCAGAAGCAGGTTTCTTCGGTGTAGCACCTGGTACAAATACCAAGACCAACCCGAACTGCATGGCGACATTGACTAAAGATGTCATCTATACCAACGTTGCGGTAACTGACAACGGCGAAGTATGGTGGGAAGGTCTTACTAAAGAAGCACCTGCTAACCTGACCAACTGGAAAGGTCAACCACATGTTGCTGGTGAAAAAGCAGCTCATCCAAATGCGCGCTTCACTGTTTCAGCAGGTCAATGTCCTTCTATCGATGCTGACTGGGAAAATCCAGCCGGTGTTCCAATTTCAGCATTCATCTTTGGTGGTCGCCGTGCAGACACAGTGCCTCTAATTTCAGAAGCATTTGACTGGGTAGATGGTGTTTACAAAGCTGCAACTATGGGCTCTGAAACAACTGCTGCGGCCGTTGGCCAACAAGGTATTGTTCGTCGTGACCCATTCGCAATGCTTCCATTTGCGGGTTACAACATGGCGGATTACTTCTCTCACTGGTTAGAGCTTGGTGAAGAAGTTGCAGCGAAAGCTAAAGCTGCGGGCAACAAACTTCCGGGCATCTACAACGTGAACTGGTTCCGTCGTGATGCTGAAGGTAACTTCGTATGGCCTGGTTTCGGTCAAAACATGCGTGTTCTTGAGTGGATCATTGACCGTTGTGAAGGCCGTGCTGATGCAGTTGAAACACCAATTGGTTTAGTTCCAACTTATGAACAGTTGAACTGGACAGGTTCTGACTTCACTAAAGCCCAGTTTGACCTTGTGACTTCTCAAGACAAAGATCAATGGATCAAAGAGCTTGAAAGCCACACTGAACTATTCGACAAACTTGGTGAACGCCTACCAGCTGCACTAAAAGCTCGTCAAAACGAACTTTTAGATGCTGTTAAGCAATCTGCTTAATCTTTAAATTAAGCCAAAAAAAGACCGCGTAAGCGGTCTTTTTTTAATCTATTTATAATTTTAAAACTTTATAACTCAACAAAAACTTATCAAGGGGTAATTCATGCTTAAAAAACTCACACTCACAATCGGTCTACTGGGTTTATCAAGCCTAGTCATGGCTCAAACAGAAGTAGCAACAACTCAGCCAGCACTTCATGTTTGCGCAATCAAAGGCACACCTGATTCAACTCAATTTGAAATCAAAAAGCGCATCAAAGTCGCTAAAGGCACTTATGGCAGCGTGGTTGAACTCTATCCGCGTTTTGCTGAGCGTGCACATCAAGTCGGTGGTAATGTCGTCATCAACTACAATGCCAGCCAACGTTTTGGCTTTTGGCCTTGGCGTATTGTTCGCCCAGTCGTTTGGGGAACGGCTGTAAAATGGAAGACACCAGTGGACTGTAAACAGCTCGGTGGTATCGAAATTTAAATCTAAAAAAAGCCGCAATAGCGGCTTTTTTTAATAAAACGAAATCAAGTGTAACCATGAAACGCAATCAACACTATGCAGCATCCCCTTGCATGCGACGCAGGTGTAAATCCTGCAAGTAAATGTCTAAAGCATGAGTTTCTAGCGCATCAAACTTTAAATACAGCTTAGTCCGTCGTTTTAAAATATCTTCACTACTGACGGCCCACTCACGTTTCACCATATAATCCACTTCTTGCTGATACAAACCATGGCCAAAAGACTGCCCTAAAGTTTGTACATCTTTGTTCTCACCGAGCATATGCCACACTCGACGACCATAACTGTTTGCCCAACGATGCGCTGTTTGAGACTCTAGCCCTTTGATTTCATGCATCAACTCTGCACATAAAACCTCGACTGAACTAAAACCTTCCGCACCTGGGAGTTTTGCCTCAGCCGTCCATTCCGCTTTCATGTGTGGAAAATAACGTTTCAGCTGTAGCAAAGCCGCTTCCGCCAACTTGCGATAAGTCGTTAGCTTTCCACCATAAACAGATAACAATGGCGCTTCATCCGCAACAGGCTTAGACATCGCCAGTACATAATCACGTGTCACTTTAGAGGCTTGGGTACTTGCATCATCATACAGCGCCCTTACGCCTGCAAAGCTTGAAATCACATCTCCTTGCTGTAATTGAAGCTTGAAATGATCATTAATCACATCAATCAAATAAGCCGTTTCCTGCTCGGTAATATGGACATGATTTGCATCACCCTCAAACTCTACGTCCGTGGTACCAATCAGGCTGTATTCATCTAAATAAGGAATTACAAACACAATTCGTTGATCGTCATTTTGCAAAATAAATGCATGCTGTTCAGGGTATAAACGCTTCACAATGATATGACTGCCCTGAACCAATCGAATGCCTGCCTTTGGGGTTTGGGACAGTTGCTGTTGAATAAAATCTGTGACCCATGCACCAGTTGCATTAACTAAAGTTCGAGCTTTAATTTGGTAATGTCGTTTTTGATGCTCCAACGTTAGGCACCACACACCCTCCTGCTGAACCGCAGAAATGCATCGCGTTTGTGTCCGAATTTGAGCCCCTAGCTCATGTGCTTGGATTGCATTAACTACCACCAAACGCGCATCATCCACAGTACAATCTGAATATTCGAAACCACGTTTAATGGTGTCTTTTAAGGGACTGTCGACATTAAAATGAACAAGCTCTGAACCCTCTAATGTTTCTCGTTTTGCCAAATAGTCATAGATAAATAAGCCTGAACGAATTAGCCATGCAGGGCGCAAATAAGGCAAATGCGGCATAATAAAACGCATAGGATGGATCAAGTGTGGGGCTTTTTTTAACAGGACTTCACGCTCTAATAGCGCTTCACGTACTAAACGAAATTCTTTTTGTTCGAGATAACGCAATCCACCATGAATGAGCTTACTACTGGCTGAAGACGTATGACTGGCTAAGTCATCTTTTTCACAGACGAAAACACTTAAACCACGCCCTACAGCATCATTTGCAATGCCCACCCCATTGATGCCCGCGCCCACAACGGCAATATCATAAATGGCATCTGTGTCTTGCATATTCACCTCTCTCGTTGAGTTATTGTGTTATTTTTGTTCTTCCCGCTAAACTTAACATCAAAATCCAATCTTGTCATATTCCAAAGCCAGTCAAATCAGAGAAAATGCGCTGCTTTAAATAAATTAATAACCTTATCTGTTTTTACAATTTAATTTTTTATTTTGACTATTTAGTGAAAAATCAACCAATTTCCAAACCAAAAACAACTTTCTCTTTAAAAAAACAACATTCACCATAAAATAAAAAAGCACCATAACCCCTTGTATTTTAATTGACTATTCACACATTTAAAAATCACAAGAGTTTGTTCTAGATAAGTAAAATGATAATTTCCCATTAAAATAAAGATATTCATTAGAAAAACTTAACAGCATATAAATCATACCAACATTTAGACTAAAGTCGAATGAAGTCCAAGGATAAGGGGCGTATAACGAAACAGAATTTTTTGTTTAATCTTAAAATATATTGTTTTAACTTTTTCTACTTAAAAAGTTAAAAGATGTATTTTCCGAACTTCTCTTTGGGAAATTTTTGTGACTGATCTATCTCCCCAAACTGCTCCAGTAAACATCGATAAAAAGACCCGTTTAAAATCGATTCTCGGTGGTTCAGCTGGCAACTTAGTTGAATGGTATGACTGGTATGTCTATGCCGCATTTACCTTATATTTCGCGCCACAGTTTTTCCCTGAAGGGGATGACACGGTAAAACTCTTACAAGCTGCAGCCGTCTTTGCACTGGGCTTCCTGATGCGTCCTATTGGCGCGTGGATCATGGGTATTTATGCAGACCGTAAAGGACGTAAATCAGGTCTTACCCTGTCTGTATCTTTAATGTGTGTGGGATCTCTGATTATTGCCTGTGCACCTACCTATGCCAGTGTGGGTATGCTCGCACCTGCCTTATTACTCTTTGCCCGTCTATTGCAAGGTTTAAGTGTTGGTGGAGAGTACGGTTCAAGCGCAACCTATTTAACGGAAATGGCTGGAAAAAACCATCGTGGTTTCTTCTCTAGTTTTCAGTATGTGACTCTCATTTCAGGTCAGCTCTTGGCGCTGTGTGTGTTGATCATTTTACAACGCACCATGAGCGAAGCACAGTTATCTGAATGGGGCTGGCGTATTCCCTTCTTCATTGGTGCTGTACTTGCCATTGTGGTGTTCTGGATTCGTCGTGGTTTGGTTGAAACCCAATCTTCAAAAGATGCACAAGAACAGGCTAAAAATGGTGGCCCAAAATCTAGCGCACTTGCTTTATTTACTAAATATCCAAAGCAAGCGTTCACTGTGATTATGCTGACTGCGGGTGGAACACTTGCATTTAACACCTTTACTACGTATTTACAAAAATACTTAGTCAACACCTCAGGTTTTGAAAAAACCACAGCAACAGAGATCACCACAGCAGCAATCTTTGTCTTCATGCTATTGCAACCTGTGGTGGGCGCACTGTCTGACAAAATTGGTCGTAAACCAATTATGATCACTTTTGGTGTATTGGGCGTGCTGTTCACAATTCCAATTTTCAACGGTCTAGGTTCAACCAGCAGTCCAACAACCGCATTTATGCTATGTATGAGTGGTATGGTGATTGTAACGGGTTATACCGCAATTAATGCTGTAGTCAAAGCAGAGCTCTTTCCAGCACATATTCGTGCACTAGGGGTTGCCCTACCTTATGCGATTGCCAATACCATCTTTGGTGGCACAGCAGAGCTTGTGGCGTTGAGCTTTAAAAATGCAGGACATGAAAACTACTTCTTTTACTACATCACCTTCATGATTGGTTTATCTCTACTGACTTACATCTTTATGAAAGACACCAAAAAGCACAGTATGATTACCGATCATTGATGCTTAAAGTAAGTAAGTGTGTAAGTTAATAATCTAGACATAAAAAATGCCTTCTCGAATGAAGGCATTTTTTATGTTTGATCAATTTTTTTGCCGAAACTTGATCGATTGAAATATCGTGAATTACACCTGCGTATGGCATACTAAGAACAAGAATAATGTTAGGAACTTTTTATATGAAAAATACGTATAAACTTTTAGGCTTAAGCTGTATCGTTTTAGCAGTATCTGCATGTCAAAGCACGCCTCGCCAATACAATGGCAATGTTGGCTATCAAATTGAACATCAATCAGCGTCGAGCGCTACCCTTGCTTATACGCTTGCTGCTCGTAAAAATCAGCAACTCGATGAAAATAAATTACAACGTGCTTGCCAAAAAGTTTTAGGTTCACAAAAAAATTATAAATTGGCGGTTTTAAGTATTAATGAAATTCCTAACACCGCAGCAGATGTTCCCGAATATGGCCGCCAAATTGGTCAAAGCCGTGCCACTTTTGGTTTAAGCAACACACCCGACTTACACCAAGGTGAAAACTTTGCAACACGCGAATCACTTGAAGCACGACCAAGCACACTGCATGTTGTGCGCTATACCTGCTCTTAATACCTTCATATAAAAAAGGGCTTAGTGCCCTTTTTGAGTCTCTAAAGTTCGATAAAAACCCACATTACGAAACTCTGGTGACTCATCTAGATCCGGCCAAGTTGTGGCACTACGCTCATCAAGCTTCATGTACTTCGGATGGCTAAAATTTTTAACACGACTATCCGCCACCCAAACTTCAGGTGCAAACTTTAAAAATTCATCTAAAAAGAAACGATTGCATTGATCATATAAAACATCAGCAGCCAATAGAACATCGACCTGTTCAGATTGATATAAATCATCTAAATACTCTAGCTCTACGCTATTCAGCTCTGCATTGGCACGGCAAGCATCTAAACTAACTGCATCAATATCGCAACAAATCACACGTTTTGCGCCCGCCATTTTGGCTGCAATCGCCACCACACCTGAACCTGCGCCAAAATCCAACACTACCTTATCTTTGACATGATGAGGCTCCGCCAGTAACCACTGCGCCATGGCTAGGCCTGAAGCCCAACAAAAGATCCAATATGGTGTTTCATTCCAAATACGGCGAATAATTTCATCATCCAGTTTATCGGTTGGAAATACAGGAGGAATGAGCCACAAGGAAATAGATGTTTCAGGAAGCTGTTGCGCAAGCAATTCACAGTTTGGAATCACTTCATGCAAGGCTTGAAGTAAATGATCTGGGGCTCTGGGGAATTGAAAAGTACAGCTCATAAGTTATTGAGTATTTTTATGCTTTTACTGCGGGTTCTTGCAGCTAAGATTTAGATTGAGGAATTAGCCTTCGGCTAGGCCTACTTTTGTTTTGGCAAAAGTAGGCAAAACCATGGTCATTCGCTGAACTCGTTAAACACCACCATCTATTTAAAAAGTCGCAGAAACATTAAATAAACAATAAAGTCTTAACTCAAACAGCAGCAAATGACGATGTCACGACTCCCAAACCAACATAAAACTGATTTTAGAGTCTTATAAAAATTAACCCAAAGCTTTTTCAGCAGCTTCAACTGTTTGACGAATTAGTGTCGTAATCGTCATTGGACCCACGCCACCTGGAACAGGTGTATACGCAGAAGCGACTTCTTCAATACCGACCAATTGAATGTCGCCTACACCACCACCATCACGTGGATGGAAACCAGCATCAACAACCACTGCACTTTGTTTGATCCAATCTTTTTGAATCAATTCTGCCTTACCAACCGCACCCACGATAATATCGGCTTGTTTCACAAAGTCAGCTAAGTTCTGAGTACGTGAGTGGCAGATCGTTACGGTCGCATTGGCTTGAAGTAACATCGCAGCCATTGGCTTACCTAAAATTGCAGAACGTCCTACAACGACAGCATGCTTCCCAGCAATTTCGATATTGTTTTCTTGCAAAATAGTCATAATGCCGGCAGGTGTCGCAGAACCATATGCTGCCTCACCCATGGCCATACGACCAAAACCAAGACACGTTACGCCATCCACATCTTTTGCAAGAGAGATTGCATCAAAACATGCACGCTCATCAATTTGTTCAGGCACTGGATGCTGAAGTAAAATACCGTGAACATCAGGATTTGCATTCAGTTTTTCAATTTCAGCCAACAATTGTTCAGTGGTGGTCTCTTTTGGCAGTTCAACTTTAAGTGAGTCCATACCAACACGACGGCAGGCATTTCCTTTCATACGTACATAAGTTGCAGATGCACCATCGTCACCCACCAAAATAGTCGCAAGAATTGGGGTACGACCTGATTTTGCTTTGAGCGCTTCAACGCGAGTTAACAAGTCAGCTTCAATTTGTTTTGCCAATGCACGACCATCTAAAACTAATGCCACGGCACATCTCCAAGTGTTGATATGAATCAATTTTGCACATAATACATGATAATTTTAAATATTTTTCGCTATATGCTGTTTTTATGCGCATACGAATGAAAGCACTATTGTTTTTTTTTCAGAGCTTGCTAATATACGCATCAACAAGACGCGGCGGGGTGGCAGAGTGGTCATGCAGCGGACTGCAACTCCGTGGACGCCGGTTCGATTCCGACCTCCGCCTCCATCTTGTTAAAGCCCGAGTGGTGAAATCGGTAGACACAGGGGATTTAAAATCCCCCGCCCACAAAGCGTGCCAGTTCGAGTCTGGCCTCGGGCACCATTCTTATACTTCTAAGCATGGTGCATATAAAGAACCCAGCGTTAAGCTGGTTTTTTTATGCCTACAGAAAAAGCATAATGCAATGCACAAAAAAGAGAGCATATTGACTCTCTTAAAAATAATATCTCATTCGTTTATCACGATAAGGGTGGTAATAAATAATGTTGCAGATCTTGTTCTAATTTTTCTTGAAAATGAGCTGGCTCAATAATTTTAATGTATGGAATCCAATAACGTACCAAAGGTAAAAGTTGCATTTCATGGCAAATTTGACAATCAATTAACAAACCACCTGATGCATCTTCTAGTACGATTTGTTGCTCTGGCAATAACAGACGTTGCTTAAAATATAAGGCAACTTCAGGCCGCACCGATATTTTCACCGTTTGCTTATGCTTTGCAAACCAAATCCCATCACTCAGTTCTAATTGGGTTAAAACCTCTAAATGGTGCTCGAAAATCTCCGACTCATGTACAACCACTTGATCTATTTTACTTAAACGATAAGCACGTAATTCATCAGCTACAGCTGCAGCCAAATACCAACTGCCCTGATGATGAATTAAACGATACGGGTCAACATGGCGCAAACGATCATTATAAATAAAACTGATTTTTTGACGCTTATGAATCGCGCCCGCAAAAACCTGAAAATGTTCAGCAAATTGCTGTGCATTTTCATAATAATAACCTTTAGCAGAGAACACTTGATTCGCACGCTCATCAAGCAGGCCACGTAGAAAAGACATATCTAGAGATGGATATAGCTCACTGATCCCAGAAAGCTGCGCAAAGTTCTGAATGTCTTGTAGCTTAAAGCGCCCAAGATAAACAGGATCTAAAAAGTATTTCTTGGTATATTCATCTTGAAGTAAAGGCAAATATGTATTGAGACGGTCAAAATCTCGCTCTATCGTTCGCGTACTCACCTGAAATTCATGTGCTAGTTCTGCAACCCCCAATTGATACCCAGTATTTAATTTAGTCAAAATATTTGCTAAACGCTCCGCAAGGCGTTCATGTGTTGAAGCTTTACGCTTCATATTGCCCTCGCTGCACAATCAATGTTGTGTCTTTATTTATAGTTAAATGCCTAAGCATTATATTCAATATAAATCACTGAATAATATTAAGTAAAAGACAAACGGTCAGCTTTCAAGCCATGTCATTTTTTATCAAAAAAAAAGCGTTCAATGTTTGTTAGATTTCTTCTTCTTTACAGCGGTTTGCTGATGCGCTAATCGCTCTATATAGCGCTCAAAATGAATTAAGGCTTTATACAACTTGTGTAACTCATCAGGTAAAACACTATTATAGATAACCGCCTTATGCAAGCGCTTGAGCGCACGGAAACCATGCGCATGTGTATATGATGTCGATAAAATTTTCATGACAACCCTCTTTTCTGTTTTATTTTTCATTTAAAACCACGTAAATTTGTCAGGTTTAAATTTAGTTGCAAATTTACACCACGGTTTTGACAGGTTGTGTCGAACAGTTATCATTTTTTAATCTTTGTGAAATTATTTTCTTTTTTCAGTACATTATTTTTATTTTTTGGAAAATTTTAGACAAAAGAAAAGCTGACACTAGGTCAGCTCTACTTTTTATACTGTAGAAATATTACAGAATTTTTACCACAACTTTACCCACATGCTCACCCGTATCCATGCACGCATGCGCTGCTTGAATCTGATCGAACTCAAAAGTTTGATAAATCATTGGCAAGCACTGGCCTTTGGCCCATAGTGGTACTACATGATCTTGTAAACCTTGTGCAATCTCAGCCTTCTCAGCCGTATTTCGTGCACGCATGGTCGAACCCGTGATGGTTAAGCGCTTCATCATAATTTGCCCCAACTTAACATCTTTGGCTTTTGCCCCTCCTAAAAAGGCAATATAAACCAAACGTCCATCGCGGCGGAGCAAGTTCAAATTCTTTTCTAAATACGGTGCACCCACCATATCTAAAATGACATCAACACCAGCATTATCCGTTTTCTCATTGATCACGTGTTCAAAGTCTTGGGTTTTATAATTGATGGCATCTGTCAAATTCGCAATGGCTTGTACTTTTTCATCGCTGCCGACTGTTGCAAAGGTTTTAATATCCAATGCTTTACATAGCATGAGTGCCGTGGTGCCAATACCACTGGTTCCACCATGTACCAACACCACTTCCCCTGCTTTAGCTTTACCCATTTGGAACACATTGGCCCAGACCGTGAAAAAAGTTTCAGGAATAGCCGCCGCTTCCACAAAGCTTACATTTTCTGGAATATGTAAAGTTTGGCTTTGTGGAACCACACAATACTCTGCATAACCACCACCATTGGTCAAACCACAAACTTTATCGCCTAATTTAAACTGGGTAACTTCAGCTCCAACTGCAACGACCTCACCTGCAACCTCAAGCCCCGGCACTTGCGTTACCCCAGGCGGCATTGGATATAAACCCTGACGCTGTAAAATATCTGGACGGTTAATGCCAAACGCATGGACCTTAACCAAGACCTCATCTGCTTTTGCTTCAGGGATAGTCACTGTTTCATATGCCAGCTTATCCACACCACCCGGCTCTGTAATAATGACCTGTTGCATCGTTGTTTGTGACATGATTTATTCCTAACTCTTGCGATATTTTTCAAGTTTCATAGACCTATTTGATCATAGAAATAAATTGAAATGAATAACACCGTACTTATGTATAGCCTGAAGACTATTTTGCTGCACGATAGCACTAATCATTGATAAAAAAAGCAAGCTGCGACTGCTCTCGACATCCCTCTCAAACATTACTTAGAACGATTAGGGTTAGATGAAAAAAACAGATATTCAATTGTGTGGCTGATCAGGCAAAGACACAAACTGCATTAGAAATTTACGAACCAAAGGCAAAAACACCATAATCAGAGGAAATGCAATCAACCAAGATAAGCTCCAGCTTTTGAGCCAAAGATGGAAGAAAATATGCACTAGGCATTTATTTAACAGTAAGTTAAAACCAGAAATAGAACCACTCATCAGACCTGAAAGCAACAAAGGCATTAACCAATTTAAGTGTTTGATATGAATTTTTGGGAGCGTGTTGAACATAATCGAACTGAGTAAATAAAAATTAGCTTTGGCTTTGCGTCTTAACGGTTTGTTTTAAAGCTTTCATAAACTGCCCAAAATGTGGCATAAAATCTTTAAAGAGCGGAAGGTTTTTATGCTCTAGCATCACCTCACTAAAGAGCTTTAAACCAACAGCAAATGATTTCGCTGCCTCATCATCCAGCATTTGACTGTTTTGAATCACCTGTAACACTTTAAAAATATCGTCGTGGTTATAAGTGTTGAAACTCAAAGTATCGGCATAGGTCGACGGGTTGCCTTGAGCATCTGCAATGTGTTTGAGTGTGACTTCATAAGTATGTTGTTTCATTCTGTTTTCCTAGAGACGTGTAATATTCACTGCTGCTTGATCAATTTGTTCTGCAATAACACGAATTTGTTCAGCGCTCAGCTCACTGTGTTGTATCTTGAGCTTTAAGGACGCTTTGAGGTTTTCCATCGCACGTTTAATATCAAGATATTGTTCATTATTTTGAATTTGTTTACGCGTATCAAAACGAGATAAGATCTTTTTTACGATCGCTTTTTCAACCTCAAGATGCTTCAAACCCAAAGCCGTTATACAGTATTGCTTGCGTTCAGCATCATCTAACGCGACCTGAACAAACTGCTGCTCCTCCAAATAATTTAAGGTTGGATAGATCGTTCCTGCACTTGGGTAATAGCCCCCTCCCACAATTGCACCCACCTCTTTAATGAGGTCATAGCCATATTTAGGCGCGAATGAAATGAGATGTAAGGCTAAAAGTTTCATCTGACCCGCTTCAAATAGGCGCTGTTTACGTAACACTGGCGCTATTTCCAAATCAGTAAAGGATTCAACTTTTTGTGCTTTAGACATAAAAAGATACATCTTTAAATTATTAAGATATATCTTAAATAATTTTTTAATGATTGCAACCTCAAGCCCTGAAATAGAACATCAAAATTTAAGATCGAATGGATAAACGTGAAGGATTACTTGATATTTTTAGATAAGATTGCTGAACAGTTACAATACCGCTAAAATTTAACCTCTGTTTGCATGCTCACATCATCAAGTGAACTCGGACAAAACTCTTAAAATTCAGAATTAAATTAAAATGACAGATCAACTCAGAAAAAAATTTGAAAACCTACAACTCAATGCTGGGCAAGGCAAGATCAGTGCATTTCTTTCTGTTTCCTTAGGCTTTTTGGGTATTTTTGCGGCTTTATGTTTTTTATTTCCCACTGTGCTCACCACACCAGAACTACGTCCGCTATATAGCAAACACTATGATGTTTTCTACTATAGCTTACTGTTCGGTATCGTCCTCAGTGCTGGTTTTGGCACCTATAGTGCGATCATTAAACAGAATAAATATGGTTTTTATGGTTTGTGTATCACCATTTTAGCGGCTATTTTAGGCTGTGGGCTGATCAAAGTACCGACATTGCCTGCTCTACCCTTTTATGCAGGTTTTGATTATTTCGTTATTACCTTAATCATCCTTGCTTTAGTCTTTATCCCACTTGAAGGATTCTTTGCAAAGAACACTGAACAGAAAATTCTGCGCGTTGGCTGGGTCACAGACATGAAATATTTCATGTTTAGCCATATTGGCATTCAGCTTTTTTCGTTTTTAACGGTCATGCCTATTCAGTATTGGATCACGCATATTCCCAATAACCCGATTGTGCCTTATGTGCAGGCGCAGCCAATTTGGTTGCAGTTTATTGAGTTATTGATTGTGGTGGACTTCACCACCTATTGGTTACACCGTGCGATGCATGAAGTGAACTTTTTATGGCGCTTTCATGCTATTCACCATTCAACGGAACAAATGGACTGGCTAGCCTCTTCACGCTTACACATCGTTGAAGTGTTAATGACCCGTTTTATCGCAACCTTGCCAATTTTCTTGTTAGGTTTTCATACGTCTGCGGTCTTTGCTTATTTGGTCTTTATTTCTTTCCATGCCATTTTTATTCACTCCAACGTGCGTTTCCGCTTTCCCTATCTGCGCTGGCTGATCGCAACACCTGAATTTCATCACTGGCATCATTCTTCTGAAAAGCCTGCGATTGATAAAAATTATGCAGCCTTTATTCCACTTTATGACGTGATTTTTAAATCGATTTACATGCCTAATCATTTGTCCAGTGTATATGGCACAGTCGGCTATAAAATTCCAAACAGTTTTGTGAAGCAGTTTACTTGGCCATTTAAACGTTATGTGAATAAACTGAAAAAGCGCTTAAACAAAGATAATGAGACTTCCTAACAAAACCAATCGATTAACAATCTCAATAATTAAAGCTTGTCTAATCCCTCACCAAAATAGAAAACCTGTATCTCCGCAGGTTTTCTTTCATTTTCCAAGCCTTGTAAATCGAACTTAAATTACGCTCGCCCTTTAAATTCTTTTACCATACGATCACTCACGTCTTCTGGATAACAAAGTGGCGCAGCACCACCGACTCGATTGTAAGCACTACGTTTACCACACCGACTTCCATTTCTTGCAGTATTGTAAGGACAAGGACAATTTCCCGAATACATTTGTATCGATTGTTGAATAATTTCCTTCTTAATCGCTTCATCACTTTGCGTAGCCTGTTTAGCATCAGCAGCAAAAGTTAAAGTTAAACCAATAAATAATAATATTTTTTTCATAATACCCCTCTACAAAAGAGGCATTCTATAGCACTGAATTTTTATTGAAATATCACATTATTTATTTGAATAATATTTATCCATCTAAAATAGAAATAAAAAACCCACCTTACGGTGGGTTCCTTCAAATCAGCTCAATCTCTTATAGGCGAACCAATTCAACAATTTTATCAGCTAGCTCTTCAACCGCATCTTGAGTGAATGCGACATCTGTACCGTCGACAAGGTCAGTCACCACAACCACACCTGTTTCACGTACTAGTGCAACCTGATCAGCAGTTAGACCTGCTTTCGCAATCGCAACCACACCTTGTTGAATTAACAAGTTTTCAAGTACTTGTGCATTTTCAAGTGCTTTCACAGATACAGTTACCGCAGCAGGTTTTTGACCTAAACGTGCAGCACGGTCTTCCGCTGTGACAGGGTTGCTATGAGCAGACCATTCCACAGACTCCTCCACCATACCCGCACCAATCGTCACGTTATTTAAACGGTCGATGAAGATAAATGAACCTGTATAACGACTGTCTTGGTAGCGATCAAAGACGACAGGCGCATCAAACTCAACGGTAACATTAGCAATGGCATTCAACTCAAGGCTATCGACTTGTGCCTTTTCCAATGTGTTGACATTGGTACGGTAGTTAATAGCAGTGACTTTTGCAGGAACGGTTTGCGTACCCACTTTTAGGTTGTACAACTTACCAATCACCAGCGGTTGATCTGCCATCCAAACCACAGTGGCATTGACCGAACGTGAAATTTCTGGCGCAGCTTGATCCGCACGCACAAGCACGTTACCACGCGAAATATCAATTTCGTCATTCAGAGTCAAGGTTACCGCTTGACCTGAAACAGCACGCTCTAAATTACCATCATAAGTGACAATTTCTTTGACGGTCGACGACTTACCTGATGGTAAAGCCACGATTTTGTCACCTACCGATACATCACCCAGCGCAACCGTACCACAGAAACCACGGAAGTCGAGGTTTGGACGGTTCACATATTGCACAGGGAAACGGAAATCATTGGTCACTGAACTGCGGTTAATTTCCACAGACTCAAGCGTACCCATCAACGTTTCGCCTGTATACCATGACGTATTTGGTGATTTATTGACAACGTTATCACCATTCAATGCTGAAATAGGCGTAAAGATAATGTTGTTTGGCTTACGGTCACCCAATTGCGCCACAAAACCTGCATACTCCGTCTGAATTTCATTGAAGCGCGCTTCAGAAAATTCAACCAAGTCCATTTTGTTAATCGCAACAATAATGTTCTTAATGCCAAGTAAGCTTGCAATATAAGTATGACGACGTGTCTGAGTTTGTACACCATAACGCGCATCAATCAAGATAATCGCAAGATCACAGGTTGACGCACCAGTCGCCATGTTACGCGTGTATTGCTCATGTCCCGGTGTGTCCGCAATGATGAACTTACGTTTTTCAGTTGAGAAATAACGATAAGCCACATCAATGGTAATACCCTGCTCACGTTCAGCTTGTAGACCATCGACAAGAAGTGCTAAGTCAGGTGCATCGCCTGTCGTACCGACTTTTTTAGAGTCACGAGTTACTGCTTGCAATTGATCTTCATAAATCAATTTTGAATCGTAAAGCAAACGGCCAATTAAAGTTGACTTACCATCATCGACGTTACCGCAAGTCAGAAAACGCAATAAGTCTTTATTTTCATGTTGTTTTAGATAGCCCAAGATATCTTGGCTAATCAGTTCTGATTGATGAGACATTGCTCAAAACTCCACATATTCTTTAGAAATCGGTTTTTAATCTTCAAATCTACCTAAATCCTCCTTTGATAAAGGAGGACTTTCCTCCATTTTTTTCGGGAGTTCTCCCCTCTTTACTAAAGAGGGGTTAGGGGGAGATTTTAGAAATAACCTTCTTGCTTTTTCTTCTCCATTGAGCCCGCCTCATCATGGTCAATCATACGACCTTGACGTTCAGAGCTGGTTGCAAGCAACATTTCTTGGATAATTTCAGGTAAGGTATTTGCCGTTGACTCAACTGCACCCGTAAGTGGGTAACAACCAAGTGTACGGAAGCGTACCGATTTCATTTGTGGAACTTCGCCTTCTTTTAAAGGCATACGTTCATCATCAACCATAATCAGGGTGCCACTACGCTCAACCACAGGACGTTCTGCAGCTAAATAAAGTGGAACCAATGGAATACTTTCCAAGTAGATGTATTGCCAAATATCAAGCTCAGTCCAGTTTGATAGTGGGAATACACGAATACTTTCACCTTTGTTCACTTTACCGTTGTAGAGATTCCAAAGTTCAGGTCGTTGGTTTTTTGGGTCCCAACGGTGTTTCGAGTCACGGAATGAATAGACACGTTCTTTCGCACGTGATTTTTCTTCATCACGACGCGCACCACCAAATGCCGCATCAAAACCGTATTTATCAAGTGCTTGTTTTAAGCCTTGAGTTTTCATGATGTCGGTATATTTTGAGCTACCATGGTCAAATGGGTTAATGCCCGCATCTTTCCCTTCTTTGTTTTGATGTACGATCAAATCAAAGCCATGGGTTTTTGCCATGTTGTCGCGGAAAGCAATCATGTCTTTAAATTTCCAGCCCGTATCTACATGTAGAAGCGGAAATGGTAGCTTGGCAGGATAGAACGCTTTTAGCGCCAGATGCAGCATGACTGCTGAATCCTTACCAATAGAATAAAGCATCACTGGGTTCTCAAACTCAGCAGCTACTTCGCGGATAATATGAATACTCTCAGCTTCAAGCTGTTTAAGATGAGTAAGTCTTTCCTCATTTAATGACATTGACAGCACCAACTCACAAAAATCGTGTACTTATTACACTTTTAAAAATATATATTCATTATAAAGATTTAGTTATACACACTATTGCTTGTTTTATTATATTTATATGCAAAAACCTCATATAAAACAAAATTGATAAGATCTATAAGTTTTATTCAATGATCATAAATCCCTAAATACACTCAAATATTACATCAACTTCATTCAAAGTATTCAGCCTGTTCACCCTTCCATGCTTCGATTTTTCATCTATGTTTCTGCTTGGCAATACATTTACAAAGACCTAAAGTCGGTTTCATTTAGGTTCTATGTATGTGACACACCAAACTCGCAACCTAGAAGACTAAAAATAACAGTCAATACAGAACAGCTTGTTGATTTTATATATCAACATGATAGCAAAGAAAGTTAAGCTAATTGCACGAGCCATAAAAAAACCCGCAATGAATGCGGGTTCTATCACTCTCAAATATTAATAATGAAAAACGCGTTTATCCAGAGGTATTTCTATACCAATCGATGCACCAGCATCATTACCATGTAAATCAGAATCACTGAACCAACCATTAATTTTGATTGGTACAAATGGTCTTAAGTAATGTGACCACGTTAAATCGATAGCTTTAATATCATCTGTTTCAGGAAAGGCTGCATTGGTAATACGGCCAGATTGATTAATCTTTGCAAATAATAATCGACCATTTAAACGATTCATTGGATCGAATCGAATATCCCCACCAACAGAAATCATCTCACCATCACCCCCCATAGCATGCCCCAATGGGAAACCATGTTGGTAATAACCATCTGTATAGTTAGTATGATTATAAGAAATACCGAGAGCATCACGATTGGTTCGTGTATCAGCCCATTCTGTATAAAG
This sequence comes from Acinetobacter sp. MF4640, assembly GCF_002018895.1. Taxonomy (NCBI): domain Bacteria; kingdom Pseudomonadati; phylum Pseudomonadota; class Gammaproteobacteria; order Moraxellales; family Moraxellaceae; genus Acinetobacter; species Acinetobacter sp. MF4640. The sequence continues at coordinate 22,423 of NZ_MVOM01000055.1, forward strand.
TTGATATGGCATATTTTTAAAAGATGACGAATAATCTACGCCAGCAAGATACATTTTTTTAGAAGGTAATCCACCAGCTTCATCTTCACCTACATATTGCCCATACAGACTCATAGGTACATTCAACAACTGCTGAAAATTCAATCGAGCATCAAAACCAGCAACTTGGTTAGATGGATCTGGTTCTCCAGTCCCACCATTGTCTTTATTTCCGACAAAAGCATCCCATAATGAACTTAAACTTTCAGGACGACCTTCTCCGCCCCATTGAAAAGCACGGGAAGCACCCAATTCTAAATAAGGTAAAGGTTGTGCTGTAAGACGTAAACCCACTAATTTAGCATCAGGCACAGCAGAATAATCATCTAATTGACCTGCAAATGCTTGATATTGCCACGGGCCAATCCATGACAACCATTTTGTTTCAAAAGCTGATTGATCTGCACGCTGAGCGGTAAAGCCATAGACTGGGCGACTCGCATCACCTCGTAAAAGGCTCCCATCATGCCCTGGGCCCCAATATGTTGGTATCTGACCTGCAACTACCCATTGATTCCACAATTTTCCTGCAATATATGAACCTTCAACATTCACATCATGGCCATTATCAATTTGTGGGTCTTTTTCTCCATTCACTCTAAGACGAACATCCCAATTTTCACCACCGGCATTAAATTCCAAACCTGCTTGGTACTGTGCCTTTTCTTGATCACCAAAAGCTTGCGGAATTTGTTTTTGATCACTCTCAGCAAATAAACGTGCTTTAAACATCGCGTTCTCACGATCGAGATGAGCTCGCACTGACTCAATAACTTTTTGCTGAGCAGGAGTCGCAACTTTAGCCTGAGACAATACTCTTTGAATTTCATCACCGCTCATTGGCCATGTAGATGTGCTAATTTGAATCACACCCTGCTGATTTAACCAGTTTAGATCTGTTCTTAAATTTTGATCATTTAAAACGAGACCTTGAGCAAAGATACTCGTTGTTGCACCCATTAGCACAGCGATTGCAAGTGTTTTTTTTAGAAACATTCCGTTTTATTCTCAGGACTTAAAGCTAAGTGTTACCTTATTTTTTTTATCTCTTTTTTACAAGCTTTTCTATTTAGTAATGTTGTAAAGATCAAAAAAAACCCGCAATGAATGCGGGCTTTTTATGTTCAGATCAAACTTAGTTTTTATGACGCATGTGTGGGAACAGAATCACATCACGAATACTTGCTGCATTAGCGAATAACATGACTAAACGGTCAATACCGATACCCTCACCAGCTGTCGGTGGTAAACCATACTCAAGTGCTTCAACAAAGTCTGCATCGTAGTGCATTGCCTCATCATCACCTGCGTCTTTTTCTGAAACCTGTGCTTGGAAACGCTCAGCTTGGTCAATCGGGTCATTCAACTCGGAGAAACCATTCGCAAGTTCACGGCCACCAATAAAGAACTCAAAACGGTCCGTAATATGTGGGTTATGATCATTACGACGTGCCAATGGCGATGTTTCAGCTGGATATTCTGTAATGAAAGTCGGTTGACGTAGCTGAGTTTCAACAGTTTCTTCAAATACGATGGTTTGAAGTTTGCCCAGACCAAAACCTGGTTTTACCTGTTCTTTCAGCTCTTCTTGCACAAATTTTGCCAAGAATTCACGATCATTGACATTTTCAGGCGTGAACTGTGGGTTGTGTGCAAGAATGGCATCAAACATCGAAATTTTCTTGAATGGACCTTTGAAGCTATAAACTTCTTCACCATAAGGCACATCAGTTGAACCCAAAATTTCCAGCGCTAAACGCTCAAGCATATTTTCGGTAAGTTCCATCAAGTCTTTATAGTCTGCATAAGCTTGATAGAATTCAATCATGGTGAATTCTGGGTTATGACGCGTCGAAACACCTTCGTTACGGAAGTTACGGTTAATTTCAAACACACGCTCAAAACCACCAACCACCAAACGTTTCAAGTAAAGCTCAGGTGCGATACGTAAGAAAAGTGGCATATCCAAAGCATTATGATGCGTTTCAAATGGACGCGCTGATGCTCCACCTGGAATCACATGCATCATCGGTGTTTCTACTTCCATGAAGCGCTGTTCAGTTAAGAATGCACGAATGCCTGAAACCACTTTGGCACGAATTTCAAAAGTCTTACGTGTTTCTTCGTTCACAATTAGGTCAAGATAACGCTTACGATATTTAACTTCAGTATCGTTTAGACCATGAAATTTATCTGGAAGTGGACGAAGCGACTTGGTTAAAAGCTCAAAGTGTTCGATATGTACATAAAGGTCACCCTTACCTGAACGACCAATATAACCTTTCACCGCGATAATATCGCCAAGATCTAAACTCTTAATGGTTTCTAAAGTTTCTGGTGATAACTCTTTACGCGCCACATATAACTGGATACGACCCGTCATATCTTGGATCACGATGAATGAACCACGGTTCAACATCACACGACCCGCTACAGACACATAAACATGCTCTGCTGCTTCAATTTCTTCTTTGCTTTTGTCTGCAAATTGATCTTGTAAGTCTTGCGCATAATGTTCACGTTTAAACGTGTTTGGCCATGGGCTAGTGCCCGTTTGTTTGGCTTGATCTTCAATCTGCTTTAACTTGGCATGACGCTGTGCAATTAAATCGTTTTCGGAAATGGTTTGTTCAGAAGTCGATTGAGCGTTTTGTTGCGTCATCTCTGCCTCGTATATGTATTAAAAAACGGAAGTTGCATAGCATAGCAGAATTCCAGACGAATGAGCATCATCAAAAACCACGCGGTATATAAAAAAGTATACATCCTGTTTATTTCAGAGCTAAGACACCCACCGTATAAAAGGTCTGTCTATTTCTTAGACCAAAAGCTAACTTCATTTCACGGTCAATCTCTCTACAATGGACATTATAAATCGTGGAAAAGTAAACTTTTCTCCACTCATAAAATAATTTAGTTTTTTAATTGAATGATAAATCATGAGCAGATGCGAATCTAAAATTTTGTTTTTGCATGGATTAGACTCCTCTCGCGAGTCCACTAAGTTCCATGCCATTGATGCAAAGCAGAAATTTTGTATCGATATCGATTATCGCTATCTCAATTTTTCTACCGTAGCCAGTTTCTACGACGATATTATTGAAAAAATAAAACCTGAGATTATTGTTGGGCATTGTATTGGTGCGTATTGGGCATTGAAAATGTCGCTGCTACATCAAATTCCATGTGTGATTGCCAACCCACGCTTAGCGCCTGACTTTCGCGATGATTACCCGAGCATTAATGAGACTGACTTAGACCACAATGTACCGCAAGTGGCCTACTTGGAGCTGGGAGATGAATTAATTGATATGTATGCAGCACAGGAAATTTTAGAAAATTATATGTTAATTCAAGCAGTTGAAGGTGGACACCACCGATTACTTAAACCTGAAAATATTAATCAACTGATTGAACATCTAGAACAACAATATTTATGTCTTGTCCTGAAATAGATTGACAGTATTCCACTTCAAACCGAGTTAAGCAATTAGCTCGGTTTTAGTTTGCTCATACATCTGATTCGGGGTGTTCATATTTAAACTTAAATGTGGTCTATAGTAA
>NZ_MVOM01000056.1:0-24762 GCF_002018895.1 Acinetobacter sp. MF4640
CAGAGTCAATCCGCTCATCTTGTGGAATCTGATTAAGTAAATCACCAAGCACCTGTGAATCACTGACATTATTGGTTGTAAGCTGAACTGCTCGTATTTGTAGGGTTTTAGCATCTATACCAATATGGGCTATGTTTAACCTTCTATCACATCAAGATAAAAAACGTTTATTAGAAAATGAACAGAATTTCAACACCAACGATTAAACATTTGTTATTGTTAAAAATAATATTATTTCACTTTAAGATAAAAAATGGAATTTAAATACGATAGCTTTGAAATTTGGCTTAATGAACGTCCTAAATGGTTGCAATCTGCGGCTTGTTTTCTTATTGACAACAAACGATTGCCTAATGAACAAGAGATTGATGCGTTAGCAAGACTATGTCTTTCAGAAGCATTAGGAAAAGAAGCAGAATATTCAAACATAAAAGCAGGAGCAATAGTTCAAGCCGCACAACGCCCTATACTTCGTATCAACAAAATTTTCAATGTCATAGGTGTCAATGCAATTAAGTCAGGAGCTTCTCTTAATTTTGGAGATAAGAATCATCTGACAATTATTTATGGCGCAAATGGTACAGGAAAAACTAGTTTTTCTCGTCTTTTAAAACAAATGTGTGGTTCCAAAGTTACAGATGATCTTTCAAGTAATATATACCTAGAAGATATCCCACCAACATCTGCTCAAGTAGAAATTTCATCTAATGGGGCTAATCAAAATATTTGTTGGGAACCTCAACACGGAACTTTACCTCTTTTACGTCATATTCATATATTTGATTCTAAAACTGCTCAAATTTATATGGGGAAAAATGAAGCTACATATGAACCAAGTCGAATGCGCTTTATCTCATCACTTATAATCATATGTGACAAAGTTTCAAATAGTTTGAATCAAGCTAGAAATCAACAAGTCTGTTCATTGCCTACAATACCTCAGCATATACAGCTAACTGAATCTATCTCATGGTTTAAATCACTTAAGGCAAATACTAAAGTAGAAGAAATTGAACAGAAATGTGTATTTTCCAAAGAGCTTGATGATGAAAGAATTAATATTGAATCAGCACTATCTCAAAAAGATATTATTGGTCGCTTAAATACAATTAGTCAGACTAAAACAACATTAGAAAGAATATCTAATAATATTAACCGACTGAAGAATGGATTACTTGAAGAAAAAATTCTCAATATTATTAACGCAAGAGTAGATGCTGATCTAAAGCGTAACATTGCAAATGTCGAAGCGAGGAATGTTTTTGAAAATTCCCAAATAGATGGCGTGGGGCAAGAGGCTTGGATGTCATTATGGAAATATGCAAAACTTTTTTCAGAGCAACACGCATATCCTAATAATAGTTTCCCTTTTGTTGGTGAAGGTTCACATTGTGTTTTATGCCAACAAGAGCTTAATACTACTGGAAAAGAACGTCTTAGTCATTTTCAATTATATGTTCAAGGTTCTTTAGAATCTGAGGCAAAAAATTCTGAAAAAATAAGAGATAACTTAATTAAAGACTTACCAATCTTACCATCAGAGCATGACTGGATAGTCCAAATGAATTTATTAAACATCTCTGAAAATGATGCTAAACAATATCTTGCGGAATTAAAATCTAGATATGAAGCGATTAAACAAGTATCAGATATAGCGATTGTACCAGTCTTTGAATGGAGTTCTATTGAAACCTCTCTCGATTCTTTAGTAAAGGAAATCAATACAGAAGAAAAGACTTTACTAGATTTACAGCAAGATGGTCATAGGCAAAAACTTGAAAATAGATTAAAAGAATTACAAACAATCCAATGGTTAAATCAAAATAAGTCAGCTATTTTGAATGAAAAAACTAGGCTAATTAAAGTTGCAGAACATGATAAAGCCATCAAATTAACAAGTACTAATTTACTAACTAAGAAAAATAATGAATTAGCACAACTTGAATTAGATGCAGGATATCAAAAACGCTTTGAAGAAGAATTAAAGAAATTGGGCGGAAATAGGCTCCCAGTAAAACCTGAAAGTAAAAAACAAGGTAAAGGCAAAATTACGTTCGGATTAACATTGCAAGGCAATAATGCCACAATTCCAGCAGAACGGATATTAAGTGAAGGAGAAACAAGGATTGTTGCACTAGCAGCATTTCTTGCTGATATAACAGGGTCAGGTCAAAATTCCCCATTTATTTTCGATGATCCAATTTCGTCATTAGACCAAAGTTTTGAAGAAAGAGTTGTCATGCGATTAGCAGAACTTGCTAAAGATAGACAAGTTATTATCTTTACTCACCGATTATCACTTTTATCTTTAATAGAAGCTGCTGTGAAAACGATGAAAGATAAGGCTAGTGAACATGGCCTTCCTGCCCCTATTACTGCCAATACAGAGACGTTGAGGAAACTTGGAAATGATGCAGGTATTGTTGCAAAACTTAGTTTACGTGATGCTAAACCTGCAAAAGCAATTTCAAGAATTACAGGTGAATTTTTACCACAACTTAAAAAACATTTTGAAAATGGAGATGCTGATCTATACGAAAGAGAAGCTAGACAAATTTGTAGTGAATTTCGAATACTTGTAGAAAAATGTGTTGAAAGTATTTTATTAAATGATGTTCTAGTAAGATTTAGAAGGGATTTACAGACTAAAGGACGACTATCAGCTCTTACTAAAATACAATCTAATGACTGTAATTTGATAGATGATCTGATGACAAGATATTCTGTCTATGAACACTCTCAATCAGATGAATTACCTTCGCCTTCTCCAGATCTTTCACAAATTGAACTTGATGCGAAAATGTTATCAGATTGGATTAATGAGTTTAGTACAAGGAAGTAAATTAGATACGTATGATGAAATATTGAATCATTTTTTATGACTTATTTGATTATATTTTGATCTAATTTCTCTATATTTTATGACTAAATTTATGACTAAAAGAAAATATAAAATAAGCCTTTAAAAATAAAGGCTTACTAATCTAGTCATAATATTGGTCACATCTTTCACCAAGGTTAAGTATCATACTAAAGCTATTTTTTTGTCAAAAAGGTCAATCAGATTGTGGGTCAATTTGCTTTGAATACTTATTTCTATATCGAGTTAAAGTCATATAGGACACACCATAATCTTTAGCTATTTGGGTAAAAGAGTATGAATCATCCTTGTTTTTAAGGGTCTGAATTAACTCATTTAATTTTTCACCTTCAATAGCAGGCGATCTTCCCTTGTATTTACCTTTCTTTTTTTTGGCTAACTTTATGCCTTCAGCTTGATTCTCTTTGAGTATCCCTCTTTCCAGTTCAGCTACAGCGCCTAAAACATGAAGTTGGAACTTATCAAATTTGTCATCGGAATTGGGGGTGAAGTTCAGATTGTTTTTAATAATAGTTACTGATACGCCTTTGCTGTTTAGTTTCTGAATGATGGTCACAAGATCAATTAAACTTCGTGCCAGTCTAAAAACATCATGTGCGTACACAATATCGCCAGTACGGACATAATCGAGCATTTCCTGAAGTGCAGGGCGCTTGGCAGTTTTTCCGCTAAAGTGATCAATGAAAACTTTATCTAATTTAAATGGTAAATCATGAAGCTGTCTTTCAGGGTTTTGGTCTTTGGTTGATACACGAACATAACCCACCCTTTGAAAAGGCGTGTTGTTAATTTGATCTTCAATATCTAAATTATCTGTTTTCATTTTGACTCTAACAAAACTCTATAACCTCAATGTTATATCACATTAGATTAACAAAATAACCCTATTGTTATAGGGTTTTTGGGGGTATTACTGTATAACAATAGGGTATACCCTATAGTGGTATTTTCTAAAAAATCTGAATTTTTAAGAATTGAAAAAACAGGTGAAAAATGGACGTAAAAATAGTTAGCAGTTTAACTAGCAGCCTACTGATTGCTAAAGATGATTTTGTCGAACAGGACGGCTATATAGATAAAAAGATTAAAGTAAGTGGTAAGCTCAATTTAGTATTGTTTCGTCAGAGCCGAGATTGCCTTGAGCTAATTAATGTTACTGAAAATGAAATGATGCTCGTAAAGCAGGTTACAGATCATGACCCACAACAGTCAGAAGATATTGCCTTGCAAATTTATAGTGAAGTTAAAGAGCAATTATTAAATCTTGAAAATAAGATTGTGGACGATCAAGGAGCATACAAAACTAGCGAAGTTAAGAACTTCAATAATCAAGCTGATGAAGCCCAGTTAAGCCGTAAGGAATTAGAGTTAGATAAGCACGAAATAACTAAACAAGTCCGAATACAGCTAAAAATAGAAGGTAAATTGGGTGCGGATTTTGCTAAGTCTGCAAATGGGCTATCAGTTGCTCAAGGTGACTATATCAAGCTGAATGAAGCCTACAGTCAAAAAGACGGCTTATTCAAAAGCACTAATTTACCTAAAGACGCTGAAATTAAAATTACAGGTCAAACTACTAAAAAAGGTGAAACCTATGCGACAGGGATTTATAGCAAATCGAATGTAGAGTTAAAAATTAGAGAAGTAAAAGCCCGCTATGGTGATCAGTATGTAAAACGCTATATGAACAATCCTGAAGTGAAACAGGTTGTAGATCAAAAGGTGACAGCGCAGCAGAAAACATTTAAATCTTTATCTGCTTCAAGGATACATGAACTAAGCCAGTCAAACCCAAAGCAAGATAAGCCCACTTCAGGCATGAAAATTTAATATTGCAGCAGAAAAGAATAAAAAAAGCTTATTTAGTTCACCATAGAACCGTTTTAGCATGTATGGACTTGCAACTTCATTGCTTGGTCCATACTTTGCCAAAACTCTTACAGGGAAAGATCATATTTCGATGCTTGGTTAAGACTGCAAGTGTGCAGTCTTAACCAAGCATCTACTTTATTAAATAAATTAAAGGGATTGGGAGGGGAAAAGGTTATCAATAGTTAGGGTTTTTTTGGCGTAAAATCTTCAATTCTTCTTTGCTAATCACTTCGTTATTAACGATCTTGCTTTCAATTGAGTTGATTTTATCGTTTGAATTTACGGCTTTAATATAGTCTAAATCAGCTTGGCTAAGTTCAGGCATGATTTCACTAGCTTGATAAATGACTACAGGTTTTTTGACTGGTTCAGATTGAATCTCTTTTGTTGAGTTCTTAGCTTCAGGGGCTTTTAAAGTTTTTTGCGTAGTTGTGACCGTATTTATTAAAGGGCTTTCAGGTGCTTTAGAAACTGATACGGTTTTACCATCGGTTTTAACCTCTATTTCGCCTTTTTTAGTGGTCAGTGATGTATGCTTAATTTCTATAGCAACTGGCGTTTCTGTGCCATTCTGTGTTGTTTCAGCGTATGTATTGAAAGCGATTAGGGCTAATACAGGGATTATGATTTTTTTCATGGATAATCCTAAAGTTTAGACAAAAAAAGCTAACAATCTGAATTGTTAGCTTGTGATGAAATTAGTTACCGAACCACGATTTAAAGCTTTGTGTGCTGGTCACACCGCTTGAAGCATTGTTAGATGCTAGGTTAGTTTGAACAGCAGATAATTTAGCACCAATCGAGTTGATATAACCTTGTTCAATAGCAATCGCATTCGCTAAGTCTTGAGCTTCTTTAATATTGCGGGTCGAGTTAATTTTGTTCTTTAGTGTGGTTAAGTTTGCGACATGCTCATTTAAAGCATTGTATGAAGCGTCACTGAAAGCAAAGCCAGTCTTAACCGTATTGTAGCTTCGTTTGTATTGATCATTGCCTAGCAATTGATTCATACCATCTGAACCAATGGTAGTAAGCACTTTGTCATAAGTCTTTTGAGCATTACCAAATGAGCCAGTTTTTTGATTGGCTACAACGTCTTGCCAAGAGCCTGAAACAACGCCTTGTACATTCTTAACGCCTGAAGTTCCGATACCACTATTACCAGTTGTACTTTCGTACTGTTTCTTCATGATCTCGTATTGTTGTTGCATTTGAACCAATTGTTTGACCATATTTGCAACGGCTGTCGGGTCGAATACAACGTCCCAAGCGTTTGCTGTATTAGCAGTAAAGGCTAAAGCAAAAGCTACAGCCGACATTTTTATTTTAGTCATTTTCATGATTTCACCCTTTCGTTAAATTCGTGTACCCACTGGGAGTAGGTCAAGTTTTCATCCTTACTCAATATTTCCTCAAGAATATTGTGTCTTAACTCATTGCCTGAAAGTATCGGGATAATTTCAGACATATTGCTTAAATCTAATTTGCTAATAACTGAATCATGCGAGTTTTTAATCATAAATTGGCGTAAATAAGGCGGTGTATTCACAACCCAATCAAATTCTGCTTGAGTACAGCCTAAGCCATTATTTTTGTCATTACCCATATATGTAGCGACATTCGCTTTATCATTTGGCAATAGAATTGATGTTTTAAACTGCCCGATCAGATCGTCATCTCTTGTAATGACTTCAGGCGTTGGCGTAACAAAGATCATCATACCGTTACGTCTACGGTACGTGGTTAGCATGATTTTAAGCCATGCTAAGTTAATCGGATTGCTGATATATCTTTGACCTTCTTCGACAACAACAATAAAGGGCTTGCCCTCAGACATGGATATATCAATTTGATGGAAGATATACATAGACATAGCGCCTAACACCACATCATTATCAATGACATTTTTCATTTCATAGCCGAAAATTCGAGCGCCATCAATTGAGAAATTGTCACTTTCATTGTCAAAAATATTGGCATAAACCCCATCATTAACCCATTTTGACATGCGTTCAGCCATGTTGTTATCTTCAGCCATACCAAACAAGCCAATAAAGTTTCTAAGCCGTCTAAGGTGCTTTTCATAGCTGTAAACAGCATCTACAACGTCTTTGATCTTGTTTTCTTCAGCAGTGCTTAAAGGCTTTGGATTACCATTATCGTTGTAGTCTTGAGCCATAAAAGAAAATAGATTTCTTAGAAATAAACGGTTTTGTTCCGTGTCATCTAACTGCAATGGATTCCAACCAGTTTTAACCATTTCACTTAAAACAGTATGTCGCCCACCCATGCTTTTAATCCAAACTGAAGCTGAATACTCAAAATCAAAATGAAAAATATAAGGCTTAAACTTATCTGAAGCAGTCAGAAGCGTATTAATTACAGTAGTCTTACCGCCACCAGTACCAGTCGTGATACGAGTATGACCTACATCATGTTCATGGAAATTGAAGTAGTAAGGCGTATTACTTGTCGTTTTAAGCTGAATAACATTCTCACCCCAATGGTTGCCATCTTTTTTGCCAGTAGAACTATTGTGCATACTGGCAAAGCCCGCAAAGTTAGTCGTGTTAATAGTTGCGGGTCTTTGGAGTAAGTGATAGTTGCCAATCAACATAGAGTAAAAAGTAGGTTCAGAAATTAAATCTTCTTTTTTAGGTATCATGTGATTGCGCTGAAATGCCCCGCTAGTTTTCTGCATTGCTTCTTTAAATTCAGATGGGGTCTTAGAGGTAACTAAAACATTTAGTGAATAAATGCCGTTTAAAATGCGCCCTGAAGCTAAGTCATCAATTGCTTGGTTGATTGCTTCAATTTGTGATTCTGACTTGTCTTGAGCATTCTTTAATTGGTTCTGACGAGTTGTACTCATGCTGATAGATTTGCGTCTGTCCATCATCATGAAAGTTTGAGCAATAATTAAAGGATGATCAACTTTTAGAAATTCATCTAACATGGTGTGATCGCTACCCTCTGGATAGCTAGGGGTCGGCAAACTATAAATCGCCCCTGCTGTTAATTCACCGCTTGGATGATAAAACTTAATAGTTCCGTCAGGTGCGAAAACTCTACGTGTATAGCCTAAGTAGTTTCTAATTTCAGTTGGATGAAGCGGAATTTCAGCTTTTTCTAAGTTTAGTAAATAACCGAGAAAATTTACTGTTTCAGAATATAAAACGCTATCTTTTGAATAAGTGCCTAACTGTCTTGGGTTCGCATCTTGGAGATATTCTTTAAACATGCTCACAGCATTATTTAATTCAGCAATCATCTGTTCTTCATTATCACTTCTGAAAAACAAATTTTTAAGACGAGTTAAAGGCGGGTCGCTTGGGTTGGATTTTCGGACAAGTAAAGACACATAAATATCATTTTGAAACATGCGTTCATTAGATAATTTTTCATAATATTTTTGGTTAAAACTATCTGAAAATTCATTACCATTTTTAGGCGGTATTTCGGTTGTAACTTCGTGGCGATCATAATAAACACTAACAACAAAGCGAGAGCCAAGTTGCTTAAACATATCTGCACGATATTTTTTTAAATTCTTTAATTGAGCATAGCTTTTAGTTTCATACGGAAAGCCAGTAATTTTTAGAACTGTGAAAATATCACCATTAACCAGTTTAATATCATGTTCACTAATTGGGCTTAGATAAGGTAAATTATTGATTTCCATTTGTTCAGCACCCGCTATTTTTTTTTGACTATATTCAATATTTTCATCGGTAGCTTTTGCGTGAGAATCAAAACTATAACCGCCAAAAACTTTAGTTCGCTGTAGTCTACGTTTGGTCGAAAACCATAAATATTGAATCCCTCTATCTTCTTGGTAGGTCACTACAACCAACAATAAATAGGTTATACCTGAAATGATTAATCCTAATTTGAGGTTGCCTGCAAGTGCTAAAAAGCATGTAGCAAAACTACAAATTAGAAAAAAATAAGCGAAAATATCTACAGGTATATTTGCCACCCTTGCAGTTCGGGCAAGACCCGCAAACAGCAAGTCTTTTTCTTCGATTTTTTCAGTAGTTTTGCTCATGGCTGACCTATTTAGTTAAAGAAGAAATTACCAAGATCAGGGGCAACGAAAACAAGGATACCTGCAACGATTAAACCGACACCCCAACGCTTAACTTTTTCATTACCACCACCAAGCAGTGTGATTGCCAAACAAATAACACCAGTCACAAAAGCGACTGCTGCGATAATGACTAATTCATCATTAAATTGGTTAAGCTTTTGAGCAAACTTTTGACCAAACGCTGCATTTGCCAATTGAGCATAAAAAACAGCAAATAAGAAAATTGCAGATTGCTTAGGATTAACTTTTTTTAAAAGATTCATAATCTATTCCTTAAAATACTTGGACGTATTGACCTTTGTTAAGAGTTTGAACAAACGATGCTTGTTGTACATTCTGTTCATTACTTGGTTGATTATTTACACGCAAACGTACAGGTTCAGATTGTGCTGAATAGCTATTGTTTTGTGTGTTTGGAATTTGATTTGCGGAGTATTGCGGGTACTGATTTTGTTGCCATGAAGCAAGAACAAGGATGTCACTTTTTCGACTGGCTTCAGTAGGGTGATTATCTGCTGTGTAAGTTTTAAATGAACCACCCCCATTTAGTGTTTGGTATTTGCTAGACACAAGGCGTACATAGTTTTGAGTTTCACGGTAAGGAGGAATGCCCCCAAACTTTTCAACTGCCCCATGTCCTGCATTGTACCCAGCAATCATTTTTGTAAGATCACCATTAAACCTTTTGTTCAGGAAAGCGAGATACCGAGTACCCGCAATAATAGACTGTTCAGGTTCATACAATCGGCTAGGGTCTACGCCCATTAAACGAGCAGTAGAGGGAATGACTTGCATCAACCCTCTAGCATCTTTATGTGATCGAGCATTTGCCTTGAATGCGCTTTCTCTAGCCATAATAGCCGTTACTAAATTAGGGTCTAAACCATTGGCTACAGAGTGTTTGTGAATAAGATCACTATAAGGTGACGCATAAACAAACAGTGGTGTACTGCAAGCTAAACCGATTATAAGTTTTTTAAACATTGTCATTATTCCTTATAGAGTTATAACAGTATAACTCTACTAGCTTAATCTTCAAATGGTCTATTTGCAAAATTATGTTTCTCTTTAAAAAATTGATCTAAAGCTAATAAATAAATTAGATTTTTAGTAAGTCTGCGATTCTTAAATTCTTCAGGGACTTTTAGTTCACCACGTTTATATCTCAAAAAGTGTTCGTCCATTTCTGCGGAAAATTCATCACTTACATAAAGTTGTTCACGTTTCATAAATTGTCCCTAAAATTAGTTTTAGACAGCTAAAAAAGAATCCGAAACTTTAGCATAGGTACGGTATTTCATAGTTACTAAAGTAGGGGGGTAATGTCCTGAAAACTTCATATAAAAGTTGAGAGGTTTAAGACTGCTTATTTCTTCAGCTTTAACTACGTTCTCTTTTTCTTTCACAAGTTCAGGTCTTGAATCTTTATTAGCAGATTTCATTTTTCTTAATACTTCAATTGCACCGAAAGCTTTTTCATATTCTTGAGGTGTATAAGTATCTTGAGCATTAACAGCACAGACACCAAAAGAAGAAAAACAACCACGCAAGGTAATAGAGAATTTATCACCATAGATCGTGATCAATTGCGCTAGACTTTGAATGCCTGCCAAAGCAATTAGTCTATGTTTACGCCCTTTTGTTAAAACTGCTTCGAGATATGATAAACGGTTCAAAGAGCCGAGTTCATCAAGGCAAAATATAAAATCAGAGTAATTGTCAAAGTCAGATAATAAAGAACTGCAAATAACGTCAGTTGCACAGCTAACCAATGGCTGCAATGCTGTTAATTGATCTTCACGCCAAGTAATAAAAATATTGCCAGTACCCTGCTTTAAATAATCCCTAAATGAAAAATCACCAATTCTAGAATGGGTGTGAGGGCTTAAATATGTAGTGACAATACTACGTAAAGTTCCGACTAATTCAGAGTTACCAAGCAAGCTATAAGCTTGCGTACCTACTAGAAATTCTTTGAGTTTATCGTCACTTGAAATTAATAAAATTTCTAAAAATTGTTGGGTCTGCTGTTCCCTAGTTATTTCATTCATTTCTAAAACTTTGGTCATTGCAGATTTAACAATAGTACGAGCCATCGTATTAAAATTTTCGTGATTTGCGTCTGAAGATTTAGGAATAATTGTCATTGAATAAGTTTCAATGTCATAAGAATTTTGTACTTCATTAAGCACTGACCAATTGACTGATCGAGCATCAAAAGGGTTAAAAATCACATCACCTTTCTTAGCAAATAAACTCGCATAAGTTCCGTTAGGGTCAATCACAATTAAGCGGGTTTTACTACGAGAATCAGCAACACAAGAATCTAAAAAATCACTGATTGAAACTGATTTACCTTGACCAGTACCACCAGTTAAAAGGAAGTGTTTATATTTTAAATCTTTAGGAACTGGCATACCGCAAAAACGGATTTGATAATCTTTTTCTTTGGTCATTCTTTTTAATTTGAATGGGCTTACTAATTGCAAGCCCCGAAGAACACGAACGTATCTTTCGCCCCCAAAAGGTGTTTTATTATTTTGAAAGTAAAACCAAGCCAAAACACTACTAATAACTAAAGCCAACAACAATATTAAAACGTATAAAGGCGTTTTAAACGTCAAGGGAATTGCATAAAGAATAGCTTGAACTTTATTATCTTTTGGAATAATAAAAAACTTCGGTAAAAAAATAAGCCATGTTGTAAGCATTGTGATTACAACAGCTAAAACAGCGTGACCGAAGATTTTTTGCGATTGATCATTCATTTCACTGTCCCCAAGAATTTTTGAACCGCTTGATGGGAAGCGACCTTATAAGAATCCATACTTGACTGCATCATGAGCATGTTAGCTTTAAGTTTCGCTTGATTTGCTATCAACATACTGTTTTCAATAGCAAGGGCATTCGCTAGGTCTTTTGATTGCTTCAATGTGTTGGTTTGTACTTCAGCCAATGACTTCAAGTTTTGCATGTTGCAATTTACTTGCGTCCAAGCTACTTCAGCATCTACATAAGCTGTATTTACACGGCTTGCAGTTATGTTTTGAATCTGTGCCAATTCTTTGCTTGCATATACGCCAGTATTGGTCGCAATTTGACGTTGCAATTCGTTGTAGGCGTTTTGCTCTTTAGGTGTATTGAAAATATTAGTCGGTTGAGCATCAAAGCCATTCGGCAATTCAAAGCCTGCAATTTGCATCACATTGGTAAGAAGTCCTAACCCTGCAAGTCCTTTAGTCACGCTGTCATATTGCCCTTTCAAGACTTGAATCTGCCTCATTAATTCTTGAACTTGTAGAGCTGCATCGGCATTTTTTGTTGGGTCAAAAACTGTTTTACCTACTCCACCAGTTACAGGGGGAATAGGCGGGAGATTGACAGGCGAATCAATATCGACTTGTTCTGCTTCAGGAAGTTTTACAGGCTTACATGCGCTTTGCGTTTCTAGTTTGGCTTGAATTTTTTTCTGATTACTATTTTCTATGCCAGTGGTCACAGGCTTGCCACCTGAAGTAGACCCGCCCTTAATTACGTTGCCACCAAAATATGAACCAGTACCGCCATAGTTTCTGTAGAACTGGGCGATCTTAGGCACATAGTCTTGCGTTTCTTTAGGCATAATTTTTTTATTGCCTTTCAGATACGAACGTAAATTACCCATGCCCCAGTTATAGGCATAGAGTGCATGGGGCATGTTGCCGAATTGCTGATTTAATTGCTTCAGGTAACGAGTACCCGCATTAACATTTTGTGTAGGGTCATTGGGATTGGTAACGCCCAAAGAACGAGCCGTTGCGGGCATAAGTTGCATTAAGCCTTGAGCGCCTACGCCTGATTGAGCAGTATTATTATGCGAAGATTCTTTTTGAATTACGGCATGAATTAAAAGCGGGTCATATCCATATTTAGCTGAAGCTGAAGTAACAATATCGTTATAAGGTAAATTTGAAGCAATAGTTGCCCCGCTTAAACCTACCAATATAAGTAGCGATAGTTTCTTTAATTTCATTTTCATTATTCCTCTACCGCAACAGCACACTTTAACCAGGGATGAAATCACCTGTTTAAAGTTGGCCGTTGCTATTTCATCACTTAGCCACAGCCAAACGGCTAGCTAAATCAACTAAGGTTTTATAGTGTGAGCCTTGCTCACCCATTGATAACTCATAGCACCCGCCATTTACCTGAACCCGCATAAAGTCATGGGCTTGGCTTGTATTGTCAGAAATGGTCGGAGAGATAAATAATGCTTTTGCATTGGGGATGCTTACAGGTAATTCACCAAATAAACCCACTCCTTGAGGTACACAAGCAGGGTCAATGCTGTAATAAACTTTCAGATCAGCACATGCTTCGTTTTGGCAATTGGCATCACTTGAAAACTTATAAGTAACATAGTTACCTTGATTGGGAGTTTCAGGCACATACGTTAATTGGTTGACTTGAGCAAATGACTGAAGCACTTGGGTAAATGTCTGCGGTAACTGTGCTTCAGCAGACAAACTAATTAAGGCGCAAAGAGCAATAGTTGTTTTTTTCATGGCTTAGTCCTTTTTAAATTTGTATGCTTGGCTTGGGTTATCAACATCGGTCAGAGTAATAACACCGCCTTTCTGTTCCATCAAAAAAGCATCTTGATTATTATATTGAACAATCATTTTTTGATCTTTCTCTACACTCGACAAGGCAACATCACCCCATGAGTTTTTTAAGGTAACTTGAGTACCTTTATTGGCAACGATAAGCCCGCTACTCATGCCTTGTTCTTTCTCAAATGCTGTTTGATCAATACGATTGTATTGTCCGTCTAAGCCCTTAGATGAGCAGGCAACACTAGCTAAACTAAGCAACGCTAGAAAGATGTGTTTTTTCATTTTTGAAATCCTCATAAGCTTTAAAATAAATAGCTGAACAGCCATAACCGCCTGTTTCTGTTCGTCCAAGTTGAACAATAATGTCTACACTTTGTTTAACAAAAGATTTAACTTGGTCACTGGTTAAAGTCGTGCCTGCCATAAGAACCATGAGCGTTAGACGCTCAATAGCATTAAGTGGGTCATTGGCATGTAAGGTCGCAATTGAACCGCCATGCCCTGAAGAAATTAGGTTTAAATAAGTAAATGCTTCAGCACCTCGAATCTCACCAAGTAAAATGCGTTTTGGGTACAAACGCAGGCAAGCTTCCATTAATGACTGTGCATCGACTTTAGCTTTACCCTGTCCACCTCTTGAATAATAAAGTTGCAGTGTATTTTCATGGGGCGGGCGTAGCTCTTTAGCATCTTCAATTGTGATTAGTCGTTCGCCAAGTGGAATACAGTCATGAATAATTGAGTTGAAAAAAGTTGTTTTGCCTGACCCAGTACCCGCAGAAATAATGATATTTTTTTCATAGCCAACAGCTTTACGGATGAACTCATGAAAGTTTCGAGCTTCGTATAAATCGAATAGCTCTTGCTCTTTTGCTGTGATTTTTGAGAATGGTTCAACCGAGTTTAAAATGTCCTCATAAGCTGAAAATGGCAGACTTAAAATGCTTGGCTTACGAATAGATAAGCCAATCGTCCCGCCAGTTACAGCAGGGTCACGGACAAATTGAATACGGAAAAATAAACCCTCATGTTGTGGTGATGCAATTTGAGCAGAAAGCAAAGGCTGTGCTTCTGAAATTGTTTGATTTGTTTCAGTTGCAATGCCTTCGGCTAATCGCTTCAAAAGTGCATAGGTAAGGTTAGGATTCTCTTTTTTAATCATGTCCCTTGTACCTTTCATAGCAATGAAATATTCCAAAGGCTTATTAACTGAAATTTCAGTAATTTGATCATTATCAAGATCATCACCAAAAGCTTTTTTCAAATCTTCAAGTACAAGGATTGACATAATTAAGCGCCTTTCTTATTGGTTTAAAATGGTTGAAAAGTCCAAGTCTTTAGCAACTAGCACTTTAATGCGTGTGCCATGAGCCACTGTAATAGTTGGAGGAATTGATAAATTACGTTGTAAAACACGGTCAGCTTGATTGCCGAATGAGTTTGCAACTTCACTACGATAAGTCTGTGAAGCATTATTTTGGTCGTTACTACTAACGCCTGCATTACTTACACCCGCACCAATGATGCTAAGTAAAGTTGCTGTTCCGAATATACGTCCGTAGTGGTTATTTACTTTCCCGCCCAAGCCCGCAATACCAAGACTGTTAGTGCTTGGACTATCGAGCATGATTTCTACGCCATTAGGTGTGATTGCACGATTCCAAACTGCCCCGATTTCTGCTTGTCCGTCATTAACAATTGATGAATATTGACCGAACAGACGAGTACCCGCAGGCAGTAAACGATTTCGCCCTTGTTCGCTATAAACATCATTGGTTACACGAGCAATAATGTTGCTAGGTAAATCGCTTTTAACCGCAGTTTCTAAAACTGCATCTACGATCTTGCCTTGTTGTATAAGCATTCTACGATCAGCGTTATAACTTGCATGAGCGATAGGCGCTTTTTGATTAGAAGTGCTTGAATCAAAGCGACCACCCAAAGAACCCGCAGAGTTGTTAGCAATACGTGGATTTACATTGCTTGCACCCGCTTGGTTGCCGTTGGCATTAGATTGTTGTGAAGCCTGCATACCCATAAATAACGGTGCAAGTTCAGGCGGTATGCCTGCCATTGCACTAGCATCACCATTAGGACTAACACCGCCACCTTTACCACCGTTTTCATTAACCATGATTCCAGACTTGTAGCGGGCATTTAAAAGGGCTTGTTCTTTAGCCATAGCATCTTGTCTAGCCTGCTCTTGTTGCATTGCTAGTTGTTGTTGCTGTTCAGCTAATTGACGTTCCATTTCGAGCTGTTCAGGGCTTTTTTCGTTAGGGTTTACAGGGTCAGGGGTAGTAGCAGTTGGAATTGGTTGCGGATTTCCGAATCCGAATCTATCCATGCCAGTATAATTACTGCCGTCCATTCCTGTTACTGGTTTAGCAACAGCATTTTCTACCCCACTTTCTACACGGCTTTCTTTGTTCTTCTGCAACTTCAGATAAACTCCAAAAATTACCAAGCCAATAATGAGGGCTAGTAAGCCACCGAACTTAACCAACTTGCCTATGTCGATATTCTTAACAGAAGTTTTAGGCTTGTTGTCGAAAGCATCTTGACGTTCAAAATCATCTTTAGCAGCTTGTTTTTTTTCATCATGGAAAACATGAGTTTCAGTGCTGAAGTTATCTTGGGTTTTAAAGTCATCGTTAGCCAAATTTTTATTTTCATTTGTCATTTTATTTACCTCCAATCACTTCAGGTTTACGGAGAATACACACGTATTCTTTGCCAAGTCGCAGAGTAAAAGCATCGGTTACTTTCTCAATCACAATTACATCCCCCTCTTGTCTTGAGTTGGTAAGTTCTTCGTATCCCTCACCATTAACCGCATAAACTGCGGGACGAGGTGAGTTTTTCGCAATGCGAATAAATGTAAATTGGTCATCATCACTTACGCCAAGAACTTTAATAGACTTGCTTTTAGTGGAATCCATGCCCCATTTTTTGCTTGTCATAGGCAGTTCACCTAAAGCGGGACGAGGTGCATTTTGTTGAGCCAATAAACGATTAGTTCTATTGGTATCTGCATAGTTAAAGCGCAGTACATAAACTGGCTGTGAGCTATTGAATAGATTGAAGTAATAATTTCGCTTATCCGTGATTACGGTTAAGTTTGTACGGTTCATGCCTGCTTGTGGTTTTTCGGCAGGTTTAATGAATAGACGATTACCTTGTGGGATTATTTGCCATCCAATCGTGTCACCTGAAGCAACAGTTTGGATAGTTTCATTTCCAAACTCCACGGTAGTTGAAATACCAAAAGTCGTTGATAGTTCAACAACGTGGCTTTCAGAGTAAGGAACAACCTTAATACGGTTATCTGTTTTTAAACCAACAGGAATTTGACGAGCAAAAGTTGGAGCTGAAGCAATGCACGTTGCTGTAAGTAATATGCTTATAAGGGTCTTTTTCATATCCGATTACCTTATTGATTATTAGTCTGTGCCACAGGATCAGAAGCAGTGCTTGCTTCAGCTTTAGGCAATGGTTGAGTAACTGGGTTTTGAGTAACTAGCGCATCATTTGATGAATTTTGCGTTAAGTTCCAGTTCTTAAACTTCACGCCAAATGGGTTAATCCAACGATCTTTTACGTTGAGATCGTCAAAGTTGTCAGTGATATAGTCAGCCGTCACGGTATAGCTGTATTGGCGAATTTCAGCGCCTTTAATAACAGTTGTTTTGAAGTTTGCTTGAACTTTTTTGTTTCCAAGAAAATTGACAGCAATAACTTTAGGAGTGATTGAGCCAGTTTCACCAAGTTGGTTGTAAGGTGAGTTTTGATTCATTCCACTAACTTCATTTTCAAAGTCTGTACGGTCTTGACTGTCTAAGAAAATAGAAGCCTTGCTGTACTGTGCAGAAAGTTGGTCTTTACCAACTTTGCCGTAATAGCCGTAGCGGTTACTAATAGTGTCCCAAAAATAAGAGGTCACTAATTTTTCAATAAGTTTAGGGTCAGTAGTTGAATCAAACTTTTCTACACTGGTCATAATTCCAGTTTCAGAATCAATTACAGCAATCATAGGAACTGGTTGTTTTAAAGGCGTTAAACCCTTAATTGCGATACCTTGAGCAATATTACCGATACCTAAAACAGTCGCTAAACCAAGAACCCAAATAGTGATTTTGCCGTTACGATTTTCAGACTTTTTAGTATTGTCTTGAATCTCTTTAATTTGAGCGTCTAACTGCGCCTTTTCTTGTGGTGTCATTAGCGTTTACCTCCACGACCAAAACTTTTAACAGCGTTAGTGCCTGAACTGGTGATACTTGAAGTTGCACTGGTTGAAGCTTCAAACCCACTACCGACTAGAGAAATTGCAATCTTTGGAACAATCCAAAACAACCCCACTACAACAATTAAAACGATAACCATGATGAAAGCGCCAACGAATGTACTGCCGTTCTCATTAAGATTTTGAATGCCTGCGACAACTGAAGTAAGCACTAGATCACAGCTCACAATCAGCAAAAGAAGAACAACAAGAGGGGTTAAAATCGCTTGCAGCCAGTTTGTGGCATATCTGCGAGTTGCAGGGAACATTGCACATGCAAGGAAAATTGGTGCAACGGCAATTAGAATACCGATAATGACTTTGCAGATAATCCAAATTAAGAAGAACAAACCGCAGACAATGCAGGCTAAACCAAAAACTAAGCTATAGATCAGTACGAAAAAGAAGCCCGAAACGACATTGGTAATGCCTGTATCAATATTGCTGAAAGCCAATGCAATAGATTCAAAAATGATAGATACAAAAGACTGCAAAGTAGTTTTTGAATCTGTCCCTGTCATTTCAGTAATCAAGTTAGGTACATCATCGAGGAATACTTCAGCAACGTATGGAAAGAAAGCATCCCATGAAAATACGATTGACCAGATCAATAGCATAATCACGAAAGTTGCTATTACTCCCTGAATTTCTACAGCCATACCCAGCATCATTTTAATTGCTTGGAACGAAATCCAAATAATGATAAAGCCTGCAAAAACTGGAATGATTGGAGCAGTTACTTTCTGATAGTAACCTTGCAAATTATCTTTAATATTTTTATCAACACCCTTGATCAGACTATCAACAACCTTGTCTAATTCAGCCATACCACTTTGAGTAACTTGGGATACATTTTGGGATATTTCATTACCTTTAGAACCTCCATTACCGTTAGGAATGGTTATAGAGCCGTCAGGGTTGCTAACTACAGTGCCATTACCTAAGTCTTGTGGATTGGTAAAGTTATCAACTGCATAAGCAGAGCTAAAGCTAAGGAAACTAAATAGAAGCAAGAAAGCATAGATAATCTTTTTCATAGTGACCTCAACGAATTACGGGAATTTCGGGCGGGTTTTTAGAAGTCTTTAAGAAAAAGTTTTGTGTATCTGATTTTCTTAATTTTCCGTCTGAATAGACAAAACAATCAGTAGCCAAAGAGCCTTCATAACAATATGTATCGTCTTTAACGAATGTTAATACTCCACTTGATTCACCAGTAAATTTAGGCAACTTTGCAGGGTTATATTGGTTCATGTTTTGGATTTGATAATTGACTTTTTTTATTGCGAAATTTCCCTGTTTATCAGCTTCAGAAATTACATAGTAAGAGTAAAAAAATTCAGATTTCGGGGTATGTTCAGGAATCCATACACCTGAAATATCAGGATTAGAAGTGAAACAACCTGTTAGACCTAAAGCGACAACCGCAGAAGCTAGACCAAGTTTAATTTTATTGATTTCCATTTTGCTGTTCTCTCTCATAAGTTAGAACACCGCTTTCACTACCAAGCTTTAGCTTTCCATCTACAAGCTGAAAACAAGCATCGTTAGGCGCACAGAGCAAACCGTTATCAGGTTTAAACTTCATTTCTGTAAAAACGCCTTTAGCTAAAATAGTGACGGTGTAAACATCATTAGTCGTGCTTTTATCAATAATGATTCGATCATTGATAATTACGTCATTTGCTGATTGTGATTGCTGCCCTACTGGGTTCATCCAAACACCCACATAGTCATCCCCTTTGACTTCAGGCACTTTAGGTTCATCAGAACAAGCCGTTAAAACTAAAGCCGTAGCGATAGGGAGTAATAGTTTTTTCATACGACATTACCCCCAGTCTTTACCGCTTTAATCACTTGAGCGAATGGGGCAGATATTTGATTTTCAGCGCTTGGAATTGGTTGATATACACAAGCGCATGGAGATTTTTTTAACCCCTTTTGTGATGATGTATTTGTGGCACAGGCTGTAAGTGCTGTTAGGCTCACAAGGCATATTGTGACGAGGACTTTTTTCATGGTTTAACCTTACTATCTGTAGAGTTATAACAGTATAACTCTATAAGTCTAAAAATAGAACAATTTTACTAAAATCCAACTATTTCAACTGTTTCAAATGGTAAAAAAAAAATAACATTCTTATTATTAAATATTAACATTCAGTTACTTAATTGTAATTTTTTACTATTGGGTATAAAAGCTCGAAAGCTTATCCACGTATTGGGAATGCTTCAGCATAGCCAATACTAAGTAAGGATTTGAGCAATTAACCGACTGTATGCAAGGGCTACCGTTCCCGCAGATACACAGGGCGATAGTTAATTTATTTTTATTTAATGAGAAATAATTAGTCAGGTAATAATGCTTTTTACTTGGTTTTTTAGAGTTATAACTCTCTGATATTTCAACAAATAGTAAACAAAAGCCTTTGATTGATAATAGGAAAATGAGAAATAGCGGACATAGAAAAGCCCCGATAGTCTTGCAACTATCGGGGCTATGTTCTATATTCTTCGGTACACAGTTATTTGATGCCAATAACATCATCTAACGAAGATCATAAGGTTTGGCGACCGTTATGATTTCACCTGAAAGGCTTGTACCTGAACTCTATTATTGCATTTATGAGCAATTTTGCAAGTCATCCAATGAAAAAACTTCGTTAAATTAGTGTCTATTCGTGTATCAAATAAGCGCATTGTCTATTTGCCGAGCTTCGTCTACTTCTGTGTTTTATAAAGCTTTATGTTTGTAAGTGCATTGCCTTAAATGGAATAACAATGGCATAGGGCTTTAAAGACGGTTGGTGTAGCAGGAGGATATAAGTGACGGCAGTATCACCAACGCAAGAGTTAAACACTTAGCCAGTGTAAAACGCCCGCTTGCTGATGAACGCACAATAGGCGGGGACGCAGGGAATACGCTAGGGACTGGTATAAATAAGACGTTGGGGAAACCCTCCTTGAGATTACCGACCTAGTGAGTGAGATAATGCGTGTGCAGGGGGAGCTGTAAGGCTCTAAATACTCACTTGCTGTTATGCCCTTACATTGGCATACAGTGTCGATTGAAAGCGATGTCGGCTCCGACAGCAAAGCTACAACGGCAATATTCAAGATAGCCATTTTAAGCATTTTTTTGCTTAGGCTATCTAGGGTGAATATTGCCGAAATCTGCTCAATCTCACCAACTGCAAGGCGGTTGAAGCGTAGCGAAAACGACTAAGGTTGTGAGGTTGAAACAGATAAGAACTTTATTTTAAAAGCCCCTATTCCAATACCCATATAACTATTATTTATATACAGTTTTATTGATAAACAACTTAAATAACAAACTATTAGACAAATAGAAAATAATTACAAAAGTATCTAAAATACACCTTGATTGTTTTGTGAGTACAAATTAATATAGGTATTAACAAATAGGAGTTGAACTAATGTCTAGAACAACAAAAGGTATGTCACGATCAACCATGATCGGAAACCAAAACAGTGTTAAAGAAGTAGTTAAAGAAGATCGTTTTCAAGCACGTATGAACTATGAAGATAAACAGAAACTTCTGAAATTCTGCAAAGACAATAATCTTAGTTTGACGGATTATTTAATCTCAACGATGGTCGATAATGGTATTTTGCCTGAAGCTAGACGACCAGTTAAAAACATTAAAGATTAATTATTAAAAGGAATAAGAACATGAGTAATAAAACAGAGAAACTTTCTAAGGTAATTGCATTAACAAATCAGAAAGGCGGTGTTTCAAAAACTACTACCTCTATCAATCTTGCTTTTGGCTTGTCATTACGTGGGTATGACGTACTACTTGTTGACGGAGATCCGCAAGCAAGCTCACTTGACTGGGCTACTGTTAGGGATGAAGCAGGTATTGAATTAGATTTAACTGTTATCGGTGTGCCTAAAACAAACCTTGCGAAAGAAGTTGCCAAGCTAAAAGTAAACTATGATTTTGTCATTATTGATGGAGCAGGTCGCCAGTCAGAATTAACACGCCTTGCAATCGTTGCTTGCGATATAGCTATTGTTCCCAATACGACAAGCCCACTCGATGCTTGGGCTACAAAAGCAACTCTACAATCCATTAATGAAATTCAGGGCTACCGTGATTTTTCATCATACTTTTTACTAAGTGGCGTTAAAACAAATACTAAAATTTTTAATGAAGTAAAAGACTGGTTAGCTGCTACTTATCCTTTACCAATTTTAGATACCGTTATCGAGTTACGTACAGCTTATGCACGTTGTTTAGGTGAGGGCTTATCAATATTTGAATATAAAGATGATCATGGCAAAAAAGACAAGAAAGCCATTGATGAAGTTAATGCACTTATTGATGAAATTTTTAGTCGTGAAAACATCATTAAAATTGAGGAAGCCGTTTAATGAAAGCACCCAAAAGCATTGCTAGTAATACTAGCAATGCTCACATTGCGAATGAAAAATCTCATATCGTTAATTCATTGAATTTTGACAAGATTCAAAAAATTGCGATTAACCCTAATTTATACAAAAAAATTGAAAAAGTGGCAGATAAGAGAAAAATTGTATTGGCTGATATTGCACGATCAGCATTAGAATTTTTCTTAAATAATCCGAATGCACCTTATAGTGAAGAATTAAGCAAAGGTAATTCTAAGAAGCTGATTTATACGATTAACCACTTGTTTGATGTGAAGATAGATAAGTTTAAAGCCGATTATGGAATTAATAGAAGTGATCAGATAAGACGAGCTTTATCTGCATGGCTTATTAATGAGAACCTATTAAAGCTAGATGAAGATTAAAGGGTTGATATGAACCTAGACGATTTAAAAAGCAAAGTAATCATAAATAATGAGATTGATCAAAAGAACTTTGATTACTTAACTACACAAGTAGATCAAATTGCAATTGAGTACGCTATAAGTGAATTGGAGAGCCAAAACAAGCGACCCTATCTATCTAATATTTTTAAGCTGCTAGATATACCGCCCCGCCAATAAGTGGGGCTTATTTATCTTTAGAGGTACTGGACATGCTGAAAATTATAATCAAGGTACTTATCATCACTGGCTTTTTAATGCCTGCAATTATTATGTTTTTTTTACCTAATTTAATTGGGACTAAATTTTTTTGGTTCAGTATGGTTGTATTCTGCTTTTTACTTCTGCGGATACGTGGCATTTTGCTACTTTTAGGCATTACTTATGCCAGTCTATCTTCTATGTTTTCCCGCCATTAAAACCGCCCTACCCTCTTAATTAAAACCGTTTTAGCACGTATGGACTAGCAACTTCATTGCTTGGTCCATACTTTGCCAAAACTCTTAACAGTCGGTTGATTGCTCAAAGCTTTACTTAGCATTGTTCATGCAAGCATGATCAATACATGCGTAAACTTTCGAGCTAAGTACAATCTTTTATAGGAAGTGATGTTATTCAAAGAATATATATCTTATTGAACGCTAGATGCTTGTTATACAGCTTTAGGGCTAACATTGATGATCTATACCAAGTTAAAAGTTAAAGAGCCTACAGCAATCAATAAGAAGCATTTAAAGCTATATGAGGTATTAACTTGTATTTGATACACGTAAAACAATAAAAAAATTAATTTAAAAATAAGAATTGGGCTTTTAAGGTTTATAAATACTTTTAAATGTTTTTAGAATCGTTGTGAGCCTTTAAACACAAGGGTTTCAAAGCCTATTCAATGACAGATTCTTTGCTATTCAATGACAGATTCTTTGTTATTCAACGACAGTTTCTTTGCTATATAAAGACAAATACTTTGTTATTTAATGACAACGCTTGTCAATGTCGTTAAAATGACATAGAATATTTATGTCCTTTAGTGTTGAGTGTTATTTGTTATGCAAAATGATTTAGTGGTTAAAGATAACGCATTAATTAATGCCAGTTATAACTTGGAAGTAACAGAACAGCGTTTAATTCTTTTATCTATCATTAAAGCGCGTGAAACAGGTCAAGGAATCACTTCAGATAGTAGACTTCAAATACATGCAAGTGATTATGCAGAGCGTTTTGATGTAACTAAAGAAGCTGCCTACGATGCTTTAAAAAATGCAGTAAATAATCTGTTTGAAAGGAAGTTTTCATTTAAAGAACAAATAGATACCGACAAAGAAATTGTCATTAAATCACGATGGATTTCGCAAATGGCTTATATTCCTCACTTGGCAATATTAGAGGTGATCTTTGCCCCTGCGGTTGTTCCTTTGATAACACGTTTAGAGAAGCATTTTACAAGTTATCAAATCAAACAAATTGCACAACTTACTGGCAAATACGCATTACGTTTATATGAATTATTGATTGCATGGCGCAGTACAGGAAAAACCCCAATATTTGAAATACAAGATTTTCGTCATAAGTTAGGGTTAGAAGATACTGAATATAAAACAATGAGTGACTTTAAAAAACGAGTTATTGACCCAGCGATTTCTCAGATAAATGATTTAACAGATATTCAAGTGAAGTATGAACAACATAAAACAGGTCGAGTAATTACAGGATTTCAATTTAAGTTTAAAGTTAAGGACGAAGCCAAACCGAAAAAAACTACAACCGAAAAAAATAAGGTCGAGGAATTATTTTGCAAAATTAGTGATAAGCAAATCGAAACTTATGCAGCCAAGCTTTCAAGACAACATGAACTAGGTGATCTTGCAGGGAATAAAGACTATCCCGCATTTGCTATCTGGATTGGCAATATTCTAAGAGATAAAGACAGCGTTAGACCTGAAACAGCAAAAAGAATATTTACCGCACTTCATACTTTGACTGACTTCAATAAATAACTATGGTTGAAATGCGGGCTTGCCTTATAAGTCCCGCTTAGGATTGCTTACACATATTGTTTTGTACTCACAAATCAATATATGTATAATATATTTATGGGTATACGGATTTAATGGTTGATGGGGCACCTTTACCCCACCAACCTGATACCATTATCAGATGGTTGATAGATCGACTCCGTAGTTGAGTTCCTCTGCGAAGTCCGGCAGTCCGTAACCGATGGT
>NZ_MVOM01000057.1:0-24302 GCF_002018895.1 Acinetobacter sp. MF4640
GGATAATCTTTTTCAGATTCAATCAATAATTGAACCGCTCTTTCTCTGATTTCAGGGGTATATTTTAATTTTGTCATCGGGATAGTCTCTCAGAATATTGACTCTCCGACAAACCCGGTACGATTCAGTGGGTTAGCACGACTACTCTTTAATTTAATCTGTAGACGTAATTCATTGACCGAGTCTGCATTTCGTAGCGCTTCTTCGTAAGCAATTGCACCTTGATTGTATAAATCAAACAAAGCCTGATCAAAAGTCTGCATACCTAGCTCTCGTGACTTCGACATCACTTCTTTGAGTTCATGGAAATTCCCTTTAAGTATCAAGTCTGACATAAACGGCGTATTGAGCATGATTTCCACTGCTGCTCGGCGACCACGGCCATCTTCAGTTCGCACCAGACGCTGTGAAATAATCGCCTTCATATTGGAAGATAAGTCCATCAAAAGTTGATTGCGACGTTCGTCTGGGAAAAAGTTAATAATACGATCTAAAGCCTGATTTGCATTATTGGCATGCAATGTTCCTAGGCATAAGTGACCTGTTTCTGCAAAAGCTATGGCATGCTCCATAGTCTCCGTGTCACGAATCTCACCAATTAAAATGACATCAGGTGCTTGGCGCAAAGTATTTTTCAAAGCATTGTGCCAAGAGTGACAGTCCACACCCACTTCCCGATGAGTAATTATCGATTTCTTATGTTTATGTACATACTCCACAGGATCTTCAACCGTAATAATGTGCCCTGCCGAGTTTTCATTTCGATGATCAATCATGGCCGCCAAAGACGTAGATTTACCTGACCCTGTACCCCCAACGACCAATACTAAACCACGTTTTTCCATAATCACGTCTTTTAAAGACGTTGGAAGTTGTAGCTTAGTGAAGTTAGGAATTTCCGCGGTAATCGTACGAATCACCATCCCCACATGCAGTTGCTGCTGAAAAACATTGACACGAAAACGCGAAACATTGGGAACGCTAATTGCAAAATTACACTCCAGCTCAGTTTCGAACTCTAATCGTTGCTTTTCGTTCATTAAGCTATATGCAAAGAGCTTAGTCTGATCAGATGGCAAATTTTGTTGACCCAATGGCTTCATAAGGCCCTGATGCTTAATACTTGGCGGAAAGTCTGCAGATATAAATAAGTCTGAACCACCATACTCAACCACTTTGCTGAGCATGTGAAACATCATCCGACGGGCTTCTTCTAAAAGTTCTGCAGAATACATAGTGTTCTCTAAAATTAGTGCAAATAGCTGACTTTAAAAAGCATTTCTTTTATTCAAAATACAATTTTTTATCGTGTTGTTTCAGGCTTCTGATTTTGCATAAGTTTATGCTCTAGCTCAACCTAATTTATCGTTTGATAAATAACTTTTAGCTTATTTTTCAATTTATTATCTTCATTTATTGAACTGGATCACAAAAAAAAGACCTTTCATTGAAAGGTCTTTTTGGCTGCGTTGATTAAGCACTCCGTTGAACAGCGTGGCTGCGTAATGTGTCGGCAACCTCTAAAAGGACTTGCTCGGTTTTTTCCCAGCCTAAACAGCCATCGGTAACAGACTGACCATAGACCATGTCATCTGAAATTTTCTGATTACCATCAACCAAATGACTTTCAAACATGACACCACACACATTGCTTTGCGTACGTTCTGCAACAATGCTACGCAATACATTAGGTTGATTGAGTGGATTTTTACTACTGTTACCATGACTACAGTCAATCACCAACGCTGGTAATTCACCTTTGACTTTATCTTGCATATGACGAATATCGGCTAAAGCATAGTTAGGCCCTGAGTTTGCACCACGTAAAATCAAGTGTGGCTTCGGATTTCCTTGGGACTGAAGCATACATGCCATGCCTTGCTGCCCAATTCCCATGAACTGGTGAGGGTTTGATGCAGACTGAATCGCATCCAGAGCAATTTGAATTGAGCCATCTGTACCATTTTTGAAACCAATGCTGAATGGCATATGACTCGAAATTTCACGATGAATCTGCGACTCGCTTGTACGCGCACCAATAGCTCCCCATGCCAACAGATCGTCGAAATAAGCAGTCGCCATCGGGCTTAAAATTTCTGTAGCAATCGGTAGACCCATTTCAATAATCGCTAAATACAATGCTCGAGACTGCTCTAGTCCCAACTGCATATTGGAAGATCCATCAAGTAAAGGATCGTATAAAAAACCTTTCCAACCCACTGTTGTCCGTGGTTTTTCAATATAAGCACGCATTACGAAGAAAATCTGATCTGAAACTTTGGTTTGTAATTGTTTTAACTTTTCAGCGTATTCTAAAACCGCAATAGGGTCATGAATGGAACATGGGCCAGTAATGACCATTAAACGATGGTCTTTGCCATCTAATATATTTTGAATGGTTTGACGCTGTTCAGCAATTTGTAGTTTTAATGGCGTAGAAAGTGGCAACTGCGCTTTGAGTTGCTGCGGCAAACTTAAAAGTGTTTCTTGAACTGTCGTTTGTGTACTTTGTAGTGCAGCATTTAGAGCATTCATTGGTTTGTATCCTTTGGACTGTGGTCTTCAGTCCGATCTTTTATTTGAGCGTTATGGGTCTAATGGATTGCTGGGCTAAAGTCATAAATTGACTAAAGTAAAACCAATAAAAGTTGCTAAAGTATGAATAGTTAGTTGTTTTCATGAAGTACTCCAAAAATTATTAAAACAGCAGATATAAAAAAACCTGACCAGGGTTGCCGATCAGGTATTAACTAGGTGGGCAACCTTTTGATGCCCGAACGCGTTCAGGCAATTATCTAAATTGCCAAAAGTAATAATTTGCGTTAGAGATTACAGGTTGCTTTAACATTTTTATATCTTCAAAAATATGTTATCTGAAATTTAAAATACGCTGATTTTTTTGCTTTTACAACACTTTTTTATACAAAAAATTCTGTTCTATCCCGCTTAAGCCACTGCCTTCGCCTTTAACTCAATGGCCTAATCATGTTTGAGTTCATGAGAACAGTCGCTATGAAGCCTAGTGTAGTTTTAGCAACTGCATTTCTGCCTGCTGAGCACAAACAGGCGGACTAAACAGATAACCTTGCCCAATATGACAGCCCATATTTCTTAAAAGCTGCAATTGCATTTCAGTTTCAATCCCTTCAGCTACGATATCCATTGATAAAATCGGGCCAAGTTTGGCTAACCCTTCGACAATGGCATAAATCGATTTATCATCACTTAAACGCTGTACAAAAGAGCAGTCAACTTTAATAATATCAACGGGATAGTCACGTAAATGAGTAAGAGAGGAATGCCCTGTACCAAAATCATCCAGTGCTATTCGCACACCATTTGCTTTGAGTTTTTTTAAGGCTCGAACCACGTATTCATAGCCGCGTTCAGCCAAATGATATTCAGTGACCTCGATTTCAACAAATTTCGAGGGGATGCGGTAGGCTTTGAGACGTTTTAAAAAGATCTCTGCAAAATTATCACGCATAAACTCAACAGGTGCTGCATTAATTGAAATAGGTACAACTTGTAAGCCTTTTGCACGCCATTCAGTAATTTTTTTAAAAACCTGATGCTGCATAATCTCACCAATACGGCTGGATAACTCATAATCATTAAAGGCTGCTGCAATTCGTGCAGGACTTTGAATGTTATTCTGATCATCACGCCAACGTAAGAGCGCTTCATAACCGATAATTCTTTCTGAATCTAAACACACTTTCGGTTGAAAGAAAGCCTCGATGGCAACATTACGAATAATTTGATGCGCACAATTAAGTTGTTCAGATTGCTCCCGTACCGCATTAAACATATCCTGATCAAACATGCGCATACCACCGCGGCCCTGTGCTTTAACATCATTCAGTGCTGTATCGGCACACTTGAGTAGCTCACTGAGGTCATTGGCATCATCTGGATAGAGGCCACATCCAATACTCATGCCACCATTGATGTAGTTCCCCGAAAATGTGATGGGAATCTCGAGTTGTTGCAAAATCTGCTGGGCAATTTGGTTGAGCTCACCTATATCCTGCACATTCGGAATAATCACACCAAACTCATCCCCACCAAGACGTGCCAAGAAAGCACGCCCTTCTAAAATTTGTTTTAAACGTTTCGATAAAATTCTTAAAAGGTGGTCACCTGCGGCATAACCGAGTGTGTCATTGATGGTTTTAAAGTGATCTAAATCCATCAACATGACGGCTAACTTTTGTTTTTTATCACGTGCACTACTATACAGTTTTCTGATTTTTTCTTTAAACGCACGTCGGTTATTTAAACCGGTTAACTCATCACGTTCACTGCCTTGTTTTAATTTTTGTTCGGTGAGATATTGCAGCGTGATATCACGTGAAACACATAAAATACTCTGGGTCTCTCCGTCAACATCAAGTACAGGTGTCAGAACATTATCCCAATAATAAACTTTACCGTCCGATAAACTCATGCCATTAAAACGGGAAATTTGTCCTTGGCCTGCATCATGCAATGCTTTTTTGGCTTTTTTACGCACCGCAGGAGGCAAAAGTTCGACCCAAGACATACCAAAGTCCTTAACATCTGCACTTCCCAATAACATGACACATGCCGACTTATTCATATGTGTGACCGTGCCATCTGGCTCAACTACAATAATGCAGTCTACGCTGGCATTTAACATATCCGAATGCGCACGTAACAGCGCCAAAGACTCGATATAAATTTTCATGCCCTGATGAATATCAGTGCAACTCAGTTGAAATCCAGCTGTCGAGCGATCCATTTCACCTTGGACTAAGAACCAATGATACTGGCCCTGATGATTACGAATCCGACAGGTTTTTTCAAATGTGAGCTCGGCAATTATCGGTTGATGCAAAAATTCATCTAATGCTGGTACATCTTCTGGATGAATATATTCGACCAAATTGAAGCTATCTGCAGATAAATCCATTCCTCCTACATACTGACGTAAGGGTAAATTTATATATTTGCAGAGGTCATTATGAATCCAAAAAAGCTGAGGAATAATATCAATCAGATGGTGGTCTTTTTTTGAAGTAGAACTCATTCCTGCCTGTTGATCATAAGCAATCTTTTTAGATTTATTCTTAGGCTGTGAATGGGTTCGAGACATAATAATTATCTGCAACTTAAACTTGCTGGTTTAGTCCATAACCAGACATATTGTTTAAAAAAGAAATCAAGCAAAGTCATGAAAAACAATGAAAAACAAAAAAGTAAATATAAGTATAATGACGCTGCGTGATTACCATCACAATATGCATCATATACAACTTATATAAGCGTATACCAATGAAAAATTGCAACTATTACACAAATTAGACAAATAACTGAGAGCCGTTTTCAATAGCAAATGAGTATTCATTTGAGCGACATAGCAAAGCTAAACAACTTTCACTGAAAAACCAATATTAACAATAATTTATTTTAAGTAAATACCGACTATTCACATAATGATTAAATTTAATCCGACTTACACAAAGACATCATATAGAGGGGTTTTACGCCCTACTTTTGTGCAAAAAAAAAGCAGAAACCTAATGGGTCAATATTATCCAATAAAGTTTCTGCTCTGGTACATGCTTGTGAGCTATGATTTAAAGATTTTTTTCTTCAATAAACTCAGATTGTGTTTCAGAAAAGACTGTGTAGGGTCACTTTTTTCATAACACTCATTTGGCAGTGAGTATTTAGCCAATTTCACCCAAACAGATGAAAACTGTTTGATAAAACTCGCTTCATTGTAATGAATTCCATACTCTGCGCACAGTGCTTTAATTTTGGGCGCGACTTGTGCGTAGCGATTGGCTGGCATGTCAGGGAAAAGATGATGTTCGATTTGATGACTCAAGTTCCCGCTTAAAATATGCAAGCCCTGTGTCCCACTAAAATTACTTGAGCCTCGAATTTGGCGCAGATACCACTCAGCCCGTGTTTCATTGTCGATATTGTCCATTTCAAAGTTTTCAGCGTCTTCGGTAAAGTGACCATTAAAAATCACCGCGGATGCCCATAAACTACGAATAACATTGGCTACTGCATTTCCTGCAAAGACTGGTAGTGCATTTGGCCCAGCAATGATGGGAAAAAATATATAGTCCTTAATCACTTGGCGTTTCATTTTCTGCCTAAAATCATATGACTCTACCCAGACTTCGCGCCAAGTTTTTGTTTTATAGGCCACCACATCTTCTATATGAAGATTTTGTATACCAACGTACCATTCAAAAAACACCATTAACTGTGCAGCTAAAGGTAGATTCAGTAAAAAGCGAGGTTCCCAGACCTGTGCATCGCTCACACGGACTAAGCCATAGCCGACATCATGGTCCATACCAACAATATTGGTGTAGGTATGGTGGATATAATTATGCGTATGTTTCCAGTCGGGGCCTGTGGCCATAGTGTCCCAGTCATAATTTGTCCCATTGAGACTCGGGTCATTTAACCAATCAAACTGACCATGCATGACATTATGCCCAAGCTCCATATTTTCTACGATTTTAGATACCCCCAATAAACCTGTGCCCAAAAGCCATACTGGAGGCAGCCATCCTGCAAACATAAGCAGCGCTCGTGCGCTTATTTCGCTATAGCGCACAAAATTTCGGATTTTGTAAATATACTCAGCATCTTTTTCATTGAGACTTTCCATCACTTCACGACGGATTGCTTCAACTTTCGCACCAAACTCTTCGACTTGTGCAGGACTTAAATATTTGGATTTACTGCTTTCACTAAAATAAACGGGAAGATTCATATCTATGCCTTCTTAAAGGTTGATCACAACAGGACTAACCGCCTGTGAAATGCATAATTTAATTTGTGTGTTATTGTTTTGATCAAGCTCTCCTGTGAGCAGATTCCGCACCACACCCTGAACTTTGGTACATGAACAAGTATTACAAATGCCCATACGACAACCATGTGCGGGACGTAAACCCGCCTGTTCTGCACTGTCTAATAAATTGCTTTTGGCCTGAAACTGTTGCTGAGAACGTTGAAACGTGACCACTTGAGCACTTTGGGTGTGATCGACAACAATTTGAAAGTATTCGGTATGCAGATAGTCAACTAAGTCTAGAGCCTGATAAATTTCTGTCAGGCTTTGCATCATATTGGCAGCACCACAAGCATAGCATTCACGTTGTTCAAAACCTTCAATCTTTTGGCTAAGCAACTCTTGGCTCAGATGTTGTTTATGAGTCCGTGTATTGACATGATGGTATTTAAACTGCGGATAATGTTCAGTAAGTTGTTGCAGTTCTGCATGAAAGGCATCATCCCGCGTAAAGTAAATTAAATCGATATTGGAAACTGTTTGTGGGCGTTTTAATGCAGCCTTAATCAATGCGTAAATTGCGGTAATACCACTTCCCGAGGCAATCATCAGTGCAGAGTGAGGCTGACTTTTTAAAACAAATTCGCCCTGCGGTTTGGAAATTTCAACTACACTTTTTACAGGCTGTTGAGTGAGTGCATTTGAGACTTTGCCCTGTTGTTTAACAGCAATCACAAGATTGCCATTTTCTATAATCTCGACAATTGAATAGCTGCGCTGCCAACGTACACCAGCAATGAGTACTGTCACTAAGATACTTTGCCCAGCTTGATAGTCGGTTGCTTTAAAATGATGATTTGGCTGTAACTGCATGTACACAAAGTCATCTGACAAGTGATGCTTTGCAACAATCCGCGCTTTGGCTTTTTTCCATGCCCATAGCGGATTTACTTTTTCAGCCAGAAAATCGATGAAATCTTCGCGTACCCATTCAGGACGGTATTCAACATGCTTTCCCATAGTCACCCTCTGCTTTAGTTTATTTTTATACAAGTGTGCATTATTGAGACATCAAGATAAGGTGAGAACCTATTTTCGACTATGTCATAAAAGGACAAAATCTAACGAATTGACATTTTTTATCATTTTTGTCTAACAACATGAACAGTTTTGCCAATTCACTTTTCTTCAAGCAAAAAATAAAAAACCAAGCCGCAGCTTGGTTTTTTAAACATCTTACAGCGAATTAGTCTTCAAAATGAATCACAGTACGGATTGATTTTCCATCATGCATTAAGTCAAAGGCTTCATTGATTTTGTCGAGACCCATGGTATGCGTAACAAATGGAGCTAAACGAATGTCGCCAGTCATTGCTTCTTCAACCATACCAGGCAGTTGCGAACGACCTTTTACACCACCAAAAGCTGTCCCTTTCCAGGTACGGCCAGTGACCAGTTGGAATGGACGCGTTGAAATCTCTTGGCCTGCACCTGCCACACCAATAATCACCGACTGTCCCCAACCACGGTGTGCACATTCAAGTGCTGAGCGCATGACATTGGTGTTACCAATACATTCAAATGAGTGATCAACCCCCCAACCAGTCATTTCAACAATGACTTCTTGTACAGGACGGTCATGATCTTTTGGGTTTACAAAATCAGTTGCTCCGAATTCTGCTGCTAATTTATATTTGTCAGGGTTCGTATCAACCGCAATAATACGGCTGGCTTTGGCTTTTTTTGCACCTTGTACAACTGCTAGACCAATACCACCTAAACCAAAGACTGCAACGGTATCACCCTCTTGTACTTTAGCTGTATTTTTGACTGCACCTAAACCAGTGGTCACGCCGCAGCCCAATAGACAGACGTGTTCAGGGTTAGCATCTGGATTGATTTTAGCCAAAGACACTTCTGCGACAACGGTATATTCAGAAAAGGTTGAACAGCCCATATAGTGATAAATCGGTTGCCCATTATAAGAAAAACGCGTTGTACCATCTGGCATCAGACCTTTGCCCTGCGTCGCACGGACTGCAACACATAAATTGGTCTTGCCTGACTGACAGAATAAACACTCGCCACACTCAGCCGTATACAGAGGAATAACATGATCACCCGGCTGAACGCTAGTTACGCCTTCACCGACCTGAACTACGATACCCGCACCTTCATGGCCTAAAACTGCTGGAAAGACACCTTCAGGATCATCACCAGATAAAGTAAATGCGTCGGTATGGCATACACCTGTATGGGTAATCTTGACTAAAACCTCACCTTTTTGTGGTGGAGCAACATCAATTTCTACAATTTCTAGAGCTTGTCCAGGTCCAAAGGCAACAGCTGCACGTGATTTCATTTTCGCTATCCTTAAGGAAGTCTTTAACAGATGCGCTACAGTAACCGCTTTTTATTCTCTGTTTCAACCTATAACATATGAAATATATAACTTATAAAAATTAGGTCTTTAAAAGAAATATGGTGATACCAACTCATTGTCGACCGCTGATTTTGTTGAGCACCGTTTTAACACTCGCGGGATGCCAACTCGCCCCCAATCAGGCTAAGCCTTCAGCCCCTGTAGAGGTATATGCAGAGCATTGGCTCAAGGGTCAAGATGCATCTGCACAGCAAAAACAGGGGCTTACGGCTTATTTGGCGTTGGATGAAGCATTTATGAGCATTGCCTCACGCCTACACTTGATACTGGAGGCCAAGCACAGTCTAGATGTCCAATACTATATTTGGGGAGATGACTTTATAGGCCATATGATGTTGCATGAACTGTTAAATGCTGCGGATCGTGGGGTGAAAGTACGTTTATTGATTGATGACCAAAACGGCACGGCACTTGATGAAACTCTCAAAAAACTGACCGCTCATCCCAACTTTGAAATCAAATTATTTAATCCTTACAAATACCGTCATTTACGTGTGATTGATTACGTTTTTCGCTTCAATCACATTAACCATCGTATGCATAACAAACTGATCATTGCTGATGGTGCAATTGCGGTAACTGGTGGTCGTAATATCAGCAGTGAATACTTTGATGCCAGTGAAAAGTTCCAATTTACAGATTTGGACATTTTGTTTTATGGGCAAGCTGTAGAGCATGCTAACAGTGTATTTCTAAATTTCTGGAATGATGATCTCAGTTATACAATTCCCCAATTAGTGGGTCGTGGAACAAAAGAAGAACTGGCTCAATTAAAACAGCACTATGAAGCGTATGCCTTAGATAAAAATGTGATTGAACAGAAAATTGATTTGGCTCGGATACAAGTCGATTCAGAGCTGACTAAGCATCCTGTTAACTGGGCAAAGGCTCATTTCATCGCCGATTCTCCCAATAAAATTCGTGGTGAAGCAAAGCCTGATGAAATCATTGTCAAACAAATGTTCGATTTGATGGGCAAGCCTGAAAAGCATATGGAGTTGGTCTCCGCATATTTTGTTCCAACCACAGCAGGTGCTGACTACCTTTCCAATTTGGCAAAAAATGGAACTCGAGTTCGGGTCTTAACCAATTCGTTATTGGCTAATGATGTTGCCATTGTGCATGCATTTTATAAAAAATATCGCCGTGGCTTGCTCGAAAATGGCGTCAAACTGTATGAGTTTAAACCCTATATCGAACGAGAAAAATACACATGGTATGAAGTAGCAACTGGGCATGTGATTCCAGCTAAAGGTCGAAGTTCCTCACGGCTCCATGCCAAATTTTTTGATATAGACGGAAAAGTCTTTGTCGGTTCGTTTAACTTTGACCCACGCTCAGCCCATTTAAATACAGAAGTGGGCTTAGTGGTGGAGTCAGATCAATTGCAAAATGCAATCTCACATAAGTTAGATGAATTTCTTCCGCATATTGCATATGAGTTAAAGCTTAATCCTCAAGGCGATATCATTTGGCTTGAACATCAAAAAGATGGAAGTGTCATTGAACATCAAACAGAACCCGAAACCACAAAATTTCAGCGTTTTATGATGAAAGCTGTATCATACCTGCCCATTGAATGGATGATGTAATTACAGGTGAATGACGTTATCCACATTTTCTAATGTATAATTGCTTTCTGTTTAGGCTGAGTTGC
This sequence comes from Acinetobacter sp. MF4640, assembly GCF_002018895.1. Taxonomy (NCBI): domain Bacteria; kingdom Pseudomonadati; phylum Pseudomonadota; class Gammaproteobacteria; order Moraxellales; family Moraxellaceae; genus Acinetobacter; species Acinetobacter sp. MF4640. Next base: position 10,888 of record NZ_MVOM01000057.1, read on the forward strand.
TTTGTTTTTAGGCTCAGCTTAAAAATGCTTTATCTATTTCTATTCTTAATACAACAGCGTTGAATATAATACTCGAACAAAATAATTGGCTCTGATACCTAACTTCATTCAAGGGCTTGAAAGGTTTTACTCAGTACACACTTTGATTTAACATGCAGCCCTTCTTTTTTATCTCTCCTTTACAAAGTTTAGTAATGCAATTTTTTGATTTAAGTCGTCAGTTTAATCTTAGTAATATTTTAACCCCCTACAAAACGCTAGAAGAGCTTGCTCGACAAGAATGGTTTCTAAGTAAAGTACGTGTTGAACATGACTGCTTGAGTGACAGTGACATTCTTGAAGGACAACTCGTTTTAAAATCCAATCAAAATATCCAAATTGAACTGGAGTGGCTAATCCAAGATACAGGCCATAAACTTTTGGTTCAGTTTAAAGGGATCGAAACAGCTGCAAGCGAAGAGACTTTTGTTTTGGTGAAAGGTGCACAATTGATCGATGAATCACAACAGCCACTTTCGGTAGATGCACTCAGCCTATGGATTGATGGAACATTATTTCCTATGCTGCCACAACTACGTAAACAGATTAAAGCGCGGCTTAATCTCTGGGACTATGTTGAGTACGAAGACTAAAGCAGACCAACCATCTACGAATGGCTGGAATATTCAGTCATGTGGATAATCCAAATAGTTACCTAAAGTAAGCCTATTTCAGAAAATAAGTTGTAATAAGCCTCGGCTTTTTTCTCTAAAGCCAAAGGATAGGCACGAGAAGAAGATGGCATCCGATAAAGCCTCAGATCTCGCCCAGCAAAATGTGTCTCGGACTTCATGCCAATTTGTGGTTTTAACGTACCTGTGGGCATAGACAGCATGAGCGTATCAGTAGCTTTATCGCCAGTGGTCATCACACTATGACATTCGGGCATTTTTTCAAGTAAATGTTGCACATTGGTTGGGTTAATAATGTGCAAAAACTTATCTGAAGCATTGCCTTTTTGGCGAATCACTTCATAGGCCGTATCAAAAATCGCAATGCCCCGTTCATTTAAAAATGTACGGATCTGTTGTTCTTTAAATGTCTTCTGTTCGATATTGAGAAAATAATTTTTATCTTGGAAAAAACACAGGCCAAATATTTTCCACATATCATTTTGAAAATTTGGATAGTAAAAGTCCATTTTCCAGCGGGTCTTGGGCGGCGGAAAGCTGCCCAGCATCAATAATTTGGCATTAGCTGGGAGGAACGGTTTAAGTGGATGTTTTTCAATTTCAACTGAATGTGTCATAAGCTATAGAAAATTTGTCTTTATTGCATTTTAAAAAGATTGGCGTATTTTTTCAGCCACTTGTTTACCCCAATACTGATAAATTTCTTTGCTGGGGTGGAAACCGTCTTTGGCCATAGCTAAGTTTAAAGCTAAAAACTTCTTTAGATCGTACTCTATCCACTCCATCTGTTTTTGCTGTGCGACAAATTGGCCTAATTCTAAGTTCATCGCTTTGGCATATTGACCAAACAACCATGCAAGTGGGTTTGGAAGTGCAGGAAACTGATCCATCGGAGGTACACCAGATGCAATCGTTAATTGTGGACTAAACTTATGTTTGAGTATTTGATAAAGCTGCTTCTGTTTTGCGATCCAAGCCTGCGGCGAAGTGAATTTTGTAATGTCATTTACGCCCACAGAAGTAATGATGACATCAAAATGCTGTGTCTCAAACGTTTGGATGGACTGAATGACCTGATCTGTGGTGAATCCCGTCGTTGCGTGTAAATAAAATTGAATACTAAACTCAGATGACAGTTCTTTTAAAATTGAACCCAATAAGGCATCATCTTGAACATTTACACCGACGCCCGCTGCTGCTGAATCCCCCAAAATGAGCAAGGAAAGCGACTTACCCACGCCTTTTTGTCCAATGCGCTCTCCTTCGGGTTCAGCCAATCTTGGTGTATTTTTTTTGACGGCATAACCTTGAAAAAGAATGACTGGAATCAAAGCCAGCGTATAAATTTTTAATCGCATATTCAGTGACTGGGTCTAAGCTAACTGAGAGATGAAAATAGTATACGTTGAATTGCACCGATACACAGACTTAAATATTTTTCAGAAATATTGCTGCAAAGTAAATAACATAACATCTATTAAATCAATAACTTATAAGACTTAATATTATTCTAACAATTTGAGTCTTTGTCTTCGGCTATTTTTCTAAGTGACAAATATAATCTACAACTTCACTTGCCATCATACTAAAGCGGCTGTTGGCAGGAACATCAAAACTTTCACCTGCACAATACAGAGTCATTTCAGTCTGTAGCCCAATTTTAACTTGGCATTGACCTGAAACAATTTCAATATGCTCCGCAACATGCGTTTCAAACGTCAGCGGTTGATCTGTAGGCAAAATAACCCCAAGGGTCTTTTGTGAACCATCTTCACATTGAATGACATGACTGATTGAGCGCCCACCAAAATGAACATTGGGCTTTTTTCTGACTGAAACAAAGTCGAATTGTGTGGACATCTTGATCACCTTTTTCTTCAATGCTACCTCGATTTTATGACCAACTCATGAATGCACTCAAATGATCATTTGGAAATAGCAACATATGTTTAGAAGGTACTCGCATAGTTAAAAATAAAAAGGCTGATTTACAGCCTTTTTATTTCAATCATTAACCCAGTTTATTAACCAATTTCAGCGGTAAAATTTTCATTGCTAAACCTAGTGGTAGCCATGGCCATTTAGGAACATAGGCTTTTACAGGGGCTTTTTCAATTTCTGCTGCCAACAGTCGTGAACCTGTTTTTTCATCGACTTCAAAAGGTAGTGGTTTTGCACCCTCATTGATTTCTGTACGAATATATCCAGGAAAAATAGTCGTAACTTTAATTGGGGTATTGAGCAGTTCTGCACGAATGCCTTCAGCCAAATGTGCAACACCTGCTTTACTTGCACCGTACGCTGTCAAATGTTTTGGCATACCGCGGACTGCACTCATAGAAGAGATAACAACCAAATGTCCTGCATTTTGCTCACGGAAAATTTCGACTGCAGCTTCACACTGTGCTAGAGCTGAAATAAAGTTGGTTTCAACCGTGGCTTTATTAATCGCAAAACTGCCTTTGCCAATTCGACGCCCATCTCCAATTCCAGCATTCACAATTACACGGTCTAAATGACCAAACTCTTGTTTAAATGCACGAAAAACTTCAAACACTTGATCGTAATTGGTCACATCTAAAACTTTAGGAATGACTTTTATCCCGTACTTGCTCTCAAGTTCCTGTTTTAGGCTTTCAAGGCGATCTAAGCGTCGTGCACAAATTGCCAAGTTATAACCTTTTTGTGCAAATTCGCGTGCCATACCTGCACCAATACCAGAACTTGCCCCTGTAATTAAAATTGTTTTAGCCATGTCTTAATCCTGTCCTTAGATCCATGTCAGTAAGTTTGAGTTTTCGGCTTTAATAAAATGATGTTCATTGAGACTTAAAAGCTGCGGTTCATTGCCCACCAGTCGTAATGTGGTCATGCTGCTGTTGGCAATAGCCCAATTTAGCGCAAAGGTTTTATTTGGACTTAAACCTAACAGCTTACCTGCAATCACTGAAATTACACCACCTGAAGTAAACACCACAGCATAGCGCGGTTTGGATTGAGCTAGTTCATCACACAAATCTTGTAAAGCGACTTCAATTCGACTTTTAAATTCAGGCCATGATTCATCGTATTCATGGTGATAGTCGCCACCCGTCCAGCGTTCAATTGCCCCTTCAAATATCTTGGCCAAATATGCACGTGGGTTCGATTCTTTAGCCACATCGACTTTTAGTAAATGTGGCTCGTTAAAACGCGGTTCGTAATGAGCAAAGACTTGCTGATGATTGAACTCATTCCATGCAGAATCTGTTAAGACATCCACCTCAGGAAAGCATTCAGCCAAAGAAATACATGCCGTTTGCTGATGTCGCTGCATGGAGCCTGACACCACCACAGGTGCTTCTTTTAAGATCTGATCAAAATATTGACCTAAAATTTTGGCTTGGAGTTCACCATTGGGAGAGAGTTGATCATAACTTTCTGCACCAAAAGATGCTTGCCCGTGGCGAATGAAATAAATAGTGGTCATTTGCCTAATATTTCCTTCATTTTAACAATGTATTTTTGAGCAACTTCATTGGCTTCAATTTTCTGTAAACCAATCAATTTAAGTGCACGAATATGGAGAGCATGAATCAAAATCCAAAAATCTTTGAAGGCAGGATTATTGGTCTGTTTGTGGTGATAGCGATAATAAATTTGCTGGGCAATCACGGCTAAACGGAAAATACCAAAGACTTCATAAAAGGTCCAATTCTCTACTTCTAAACCCATTTTTTCTAAATAATAATCGACCACTTCTTTACGTGTGAACATGCCTTTAAGATTTGTCGGTTGGCGACGTGTCGCTTTAAAGAGTGCACTATCCGACTCTTCAACCCAATATGCCAAAGCCGAACCTAAGTCCATGAGTGGATCACCAAGCGTTGCCATTTCCCAATCCAAGACACCAATAATTTGTGTCGGATGATTCGGATCTAAAATGACATTATCAAAACGCCAATCGTTATGAATCACACAGGTTTTTGAGTCTGCTGGAATATTATCTTTCAGCCACTTTCGCACATATTTAAATGAAGGGACATTAATGGTTTTGGCTTTTTCAAAACGAGCGTCCCAACCTTCCACTTGACGACGACAGTAACCCTCACCTTTACCAAGGTTCTCAAGTTCTGTGCCTTGGTATGGGACTTGATGAAGTTCGATCAGTTTATCAATCACATTGATACATAACTCACGAACTTGGGGTTCTTTAAAATCTAACTCTCTCGGTAAATTGGCCCGTGGAATAATGCCTTCTACGCGTTTCATCACGTAGAAGTCACAGCCAAGAACAGTTTCGTCCTGACACAATGCAACCATTTCGGGAAGTACAGGATAGAAAGGGGTTAAATTCTTTTGCACTCGATATTCACGTGCCATGTCATGTGCAGATTTAGCTTTGGTACCTTTGGGTGGGCGGCGTAGAATTAGATCGACATTGTCGTATTTCAATCTATACGTCCAGTTAGATGCACCGCCTGAATATTGCGTTACTTCAACCTGCCCTTGTAGATCGACACCTTGTGCTTTGAGCCAGTTTTCTACGGCTATAGCATCCAGTTCTTCACCCGCCCGAACTGTTCCACCTACATCAATCGCTGACATTCTTTTTTCCCAAACTATCAATCTTTTCTTTATAACTTAGAAGATCATCTATTCTTATTTCAACACGATGAATTAAAGAGATGATCTTCTCCTCTATTATTTTTTACGACGCGTACTATAGCCGCGTTTTGCCAGTTCTAGTTTTGCAATCATGCCTTTATGGACTTCATCTGGCCCATCAGCCAATCGCAGTGAACGTGCTTGAGCGAAGAAACCTGTCAAAGGCGTATCACGCGACACACCTGCTCCGCCGTGAATTTGAATCGCCATATCGACCACTTTTTCAAGCACACTTGGCGCAACGACTTTAATCGCAGAGATTTCGGTTAACGCTGCCATATTCCCTAAAGTATCCATTTTATACGCAGCATACAAGGTTAATAAACGTGCTTGATCAATTGCAACACGTGCATCAGCCACGCGCTCTAGGTTTCCACCTAATTTTAAAATTTCTTTGCCAAATGCAGTACGACTCATACCACGATCGATCATCAACTCTAAAGATTTTTCCGCAGCACCAATGCAGCGCATACAGTGATGAATACGACCCGGGCCTAAACGACCTTGGGCAATTTCAAAACCTTGACCTGCACCACCAATAAAGTTGGAAACAGGAACACGAACATTACTAAAGCTAATTTCGCCGTGACCATGGGGTGCATCGTAGTCACCAAAGACTGGTAACATTCGTTCTATTTTGACTCCAGCCGTTTCAACAGGCACTAAAACCATCGAGTGTTGATGGTGGCGATCTTTAGTTTCATCTGGTGTATGTGCCATAAAAATAATTATTTTGGCATTGGGGTCACCTAAGCCTGAAGACCACCATTTACGGCCATTTAGCACAATCTCATCGCCTTCGATCACGGCTGTTGCTTGCATATTGGTCGCATCGGATGAAGCAACAGCTGGTTCTGTCATACAGAAAACAGAACGAATTTTTCCATCTAAAAGCTGCGTAAGCCACTCTTGCTTTTGAGTTTCAGAGCCATAACGCCACAATACTTCCATATTGCCACTGTCAGGCGCATTACAGTTAAATACGGTCGGCGCAAGAAGACTGCGACCTGTGAGTTCTGCAATATGAGCGTACTCTTGAACCGATAGACCTTGGCCCAATTCAGGACATGGCAAAAACATATTCCATAAACCCGCAGCTTTTGCTTTGGCTTTGAGCGTTTCAAGTTGTACAGGCCACTGCCATTTGGTCCAGTCGCCACCTTGGTTCAGTTCATGTACCTCATGCCAAAAGTCAGTTTCGATCGGCTCAATTTCGTTTTGAATAAATTGTTTGGTACGTTCTACATAATCTTGAGCACGTGCTGAAAGTTCAAACATGGCTGCTTCCTTCGATCTATTTTGATATTTTCGCTTTACATCAACATAACCTGAAAACTAATATGAACAAAATGATTTTATTTTATAGATCAGCATGAACAGTATTCATAGTAAGTCACCCATTGATATGGGGCTTTTTCATCGCATCGATATCAATTTATACCCGCTTTTTATTGCAATTTATGAGCAAAAAAGTATTTCTAAAGCAGCTCAAATCTTGTCGATTACGCAGTCTGCTGCTAGTCATGCCTTGCAGCGTCTACGTAGCCATTTAAAGGATGATTTATTTGTTCGCTCTGGCAGCCAAATGCTTCCAACACCTTTTGCAGAACAAAATTACCTAATTATTAAAAATGCTTTAATTGCAATTCAAAGTATTTCCATGCAGCAGCAAAGCTTCGACCCCAACATGGTTCAAAGCCTAAAAATTGCGATTCATGATGAAATCGAACCAATTGTTTTCCCAAAGTTAGTTGCTCACTTTCAGAAACTTGGACTAAGTATTCAGTTCATGAGTAGCAAGCTTGACCGTAAAACAGTAGATGCTGATTTAGTTTCTCAGCAAATTGATTTTGTAATTGATTTGGAACAAAACTTTGGCGATAAAATTCAATTTGAGAGCTTGGTCAAAGACCAGTTTGTGGCTTGTACTCAGCTCCAGCAAATCAATGCTGAATTGTATTTGGCTGCACCACATATTGGTGTATCTTCGCGGCGTACTGGTGTTTTGGTTGAAGATGTTCATTTAAATCGTAAGCAACTGTCTAGGCAGGTTTTTTTGCGTTGTCAGCACTATTCCACTGCGCTACAAATTTTAGAGCAATATCCAAATGCAATTTTAACGATTCCTCAAAATATTTTGAGCCATTTGCATGTTTCCCCTCTGCTCAATATTTTTGATGTTCCTGTGAAACTGCCGCAGATGAATATTGGAATTTATTGGCATAAAAATTTAACTGAAAATAAAAGACACCTTTTTTTTAGGAACGAAATTTATAAAATTTTTGCTTAGGCTATTTCTAAATAAACTATAAGTATCCGCAAATAAACTAGCTATTTGCTTTTTTATTTCGCTAGAACTTTATTCCTGTTTACTTGTTTAATTAAACATCTATTTTGTTATGAAAAATAAACACTTGAGATCACTTAAAGCATTTTAAATAGTGTATCTACCATACAATGTCTTTTTGATATTTTTATTTTCCATTGCTCTCCTCTATGTTTGATCACCTGTCCAATAGCTGGCTCATCGGTATTGGCTTCGCCCTTTGCCTGATACTGGTATTTACTTTTTATAAAATACAAAATGCACTCAGCCAACTTCTCCATCCCTTTAAAAAAGGTAAAACCTATTGGTGTCGAATTACGGCTATAAGTGATGGTGATACGCTAACATGTTATCGCTTTAACTTTCGACGCTCTGAAACCAAATTACGCTTTGCCTATATTGATGCGCCTGAGTCCACTCAAAGCTATGGGCCTGAATCCAAACGCTTAATCAAAAAAATGGTTTATCGGAAAGTGGTTCGTGTTCGTATTACAGACATTGACCGTTACGGTCGTTGTGTAGGTGAAATCTACCGTTTTCGGAGAAGTATGAATGAGGAGATGGTTAAACGTGGTGCAGCATGGGTCTATGAGGACTATATTAAGGATAAAAAGCATTTGAAACATATGAATGCTTTACAAAGTCATGCGAAAAAGCACAAGAAAGGTTTATGGCGCGGCACCCGCCCTATTCGCCCGAGTGACTACCGCAAAATGAAGAAGTAGTCGACCTGTAAAAAACTCAGCCTAAAAAAAGCCGCTCCATCGTGTAGAGCAGCTTTTTCATTAATTATTTGAAGACTTTAAAGCGTACAGCATCATCCACAAAGCCTTTTTCTTTAGCTTCCCCCTCAACCGAGCCGAAGACCAGTTGTGCACGCAGTTTCCAACTTGCAGGCACATTCCACTCAGCATGGACTTCTTCATCTACAATTGGATTGTAATGCTGTAAAGATGCACCTAAACCTAAGGTATGTAATGCAGTCCAAGTTGCAAACTGTGCTATTGCAGTTGAATGCTCTGCCCATACTGGGAAATTTTCAGCATAAGATGGAAATTGCTCTTGTAGGTTCTGAATTACATCTAAATCTTCAAAAAATAAAACTGTTCCCACACCTGCTGCAAAACTGGCCATTTTTGTCGTTGTTTTAGCCGCACTTTCTTCATCTTTAGCATAAGACTTCAGTTTTTCAGCCACAAAAGTCCAGAACTTTTCATGTTGCGTATTAAACAAAATCACCGCCCGAGATGACTGTGAATTGAACGATGATGGGCTTTGTTTAATGGCTGTTTGAATCAAATCAGTTAAAAATTCAGGGCTGTGCTCGACCTTTTTACCAATGGCATAAATGGTACGACGCTTTGTGATTAAGTCGATGAACTGATTTGACATATTATAAAATCCTTACGGTTATACCGTGAATGATGACCCAATGTATCAAGCAATATTAATTCCAATATTTGACCAAATAATAAAATTTAGTGCTTTATATGCAGTTTAAATACTTTCTTGTGCTCGCAAATACATAGTTTTGCTATCGATATAAAAAATCCTCCATTTGGAGGATTTTTTGAATGACTTAAAATTTGGCTTCTAAAACTTGAGTTGGAATTTTATTTTTCCATAAGTCACGAAGAACGGGTAAATAGAACTTTTCACCCAGTTCAACCAATTCTGCATCGATCAATGCATGAATCTCATGCATAAATAAATAATCAAGTTCAACTGTTTTCAACTGTTGCTGTGCTTTTGCAAAGTCTTTGCGCTTTTGTTGTGCACGTTTTACTAGAGCATCTGCAAAATCTTTATCTTTAAACTGTTTGATCGCGTTTAAACGTAGCTCAATCACGCCCCAACCACTCAACAACAGTTTGAAAAGTTCAAAGTCAGTCGTAGTTGATTCCCATGTCATTTCTTCAAGATTTTCATTTTCAGGTAGAACAGGAAGTAATAACTCCATAACACTTGGGAAAATCTTTTTGAAATTTAAAACAAATTTAACAGGATGTTCACCCGGATAATCGTTAAATTGCACGTTTTTCTGAACATCTGTCAAATAAATATCAAGCATGGTAACTCATCAGCAGTTTATCTTTAGTCGACCATTGTACCGACTTCGCCCAAAGATAAAAACCGCTGATGTTCATTTGCTCTTTAGTTGAGCATCTGGACCAAGGGCTATTTTACATTTGGTGAAATCATTTGCTCTGGACGTACCACTTCATCAAACTGCTCAGCAGTGACCAAGTTCAACTCCACAGCCACTTGTTTTAGGGTTTTGCCTTCTTTATACGCTGTTTTGGCAACTTTCGCTGCATTTTCATAGCCAATCACTGGGTTTAAAGCCGTAACTAACATCAATGAGTCATGTAAGAAGTGGTCAATTTTTTCGCGGTTTGGCTCAATACCCACTGCACAGTGATCATTAAAGCTATTACATGCGTCACCCAAAAGCTGAATCGACTGCAACAAATTAAACGCAATCACTGGCATGAATACATTCAACTCAAAGTTACCCGATGCACCCGCAACATTAATCGTGGTGTCATTGCCTAAGACTTGAGCCACCACCATGGTCATCGCTTCACTTTGAGTCGGGTTCACTTTCCCCGGCATAATACTTGAGCCTGGCTCATTTTCAGGAATACGTAACTCGCCAAAACCACAACGTGGACCACTTGCCAACCAGCGAATGTCATTGGCTATTTTGTTCAAGCTTACCGCAAGCGTTTTTAATGCGCCTGAAGCAAACACTGCTGCATCACGCCCAGCCAATGCTTCAAATTTATTTGGTGCAGTCACAAAAGGCAGTCCTGTCAACTGTGCCAGTTGCTCCGCTGATTTTTCTGCATAATCAGGATGAGCATTCAATCCTGTACCTACAGCGGTTCCACCTAAAGGCAGCTCATACAAGCCTGAAAGTGCTTGTTGTAAACGCTTTAAGCCGTGATCGAGCTGAGAAACATACCCGCTAAATTCTTGGCCTAAGGTTAAGGGTGTCGCATCTTGTAAATGAGTTCGGCCAATTTTGACGATGTCAGCAAATGCTTGAGACTTTGCCTCTAAAGTATCTCGAAGCTGTGTCACCGCAGGAATCAGTAATTCATTGATCTGAATACTTGCTGCGACATGAATCGCCGTTGGGAAGGAGTCATTGGTCGACTGAGCACGGTTCACGTGATCGTTCGGGTGTACAGGTTTTTGTGCACCTAAGGGATTGCCAAGTTTCTGATTGGCGATATTGGCAATCACTTCATTACAGTTCATGTTGCTTTGTGTGCCTGAACCAGTTTGCCATACCACCAAAGGAAACTGACTATCCCACTGCCCTGCAATCACTTCATCCGCAGCACCGACGATGTATTGCGCCAATTCTTGTGGAATTTGGTTGAGCTCAGCATTGGTCAATGCTGCTGCTTTTTTCACTAAGCCCATGGCACGAATCATTGGACGTGGTAGACGTTCACTGCCAATTTTAAAGTTTTGCAAACTACGCTGAGTTTGAGCACCCCAAAGTGCTTCGCTCGGTACTTCAACTTCGCCCATCGTGTCATGTTCAATACGTGTTTGCATTTTAACCTCTTCCTTTTTAAGTGAATTGCAAAATGATTATTTTGCGCTTGTTTTCCTTATCTTAATGATTAAGCAGAAATATTCAAATGATAATCGTTATCTATAAATTAATTAACGGCCATCTAAACTTTGTCGGTAGAAACGCCATCCATCTTCAAGGGTCTGTTCTAAACTGCGCTTCGCTTGCCAGTGTAAAACGTTTTTCGCTTTACTACACTCTGCTGCGACCTGATCTAATTCCACAATGTTCGAATCAACTACATCGACTGTAGCAATGTCACTTTGCGTCACGCTTTCAACTTTTTCAACCAACTGCTGTATCGACACACTTTGACCTGCGATATTAAAAGCTTCACAAGCAAACTGTTGAGTGCTTAACCATTGTAACGAAGCAGCAATCGCATCACAGGCATCGAGGATATGTAAAAAACTACGCTCTACGGTATGATCTGTGGTTTGTGCACTTTTTCTAAGTTCAATATGATCACGCTGTTTTGCAGCGACTTGCATCAACAGTGGAATAATATTTTTCGGTAAAGGCGGAAACAATTCTCCGAGCATCGCATTTTCAAATGCGCCTGCGACATTGCCCATTCTTAAAATTGCAATTTTCCATTCATTATCCGTTTTTGCTGTATCCCGAATAATTTCTTCGACCATTTGCTGCGATTTGATATACGGGTTTGGATAGCCGTAATTCAGCTCTAAATCTTCTTCTAAATGTAGGTTGGATTCACCATAGACCGCAAGACTTGAAAGATGAACCAAAGTTCGGACACCTGTGCGCTGCATGGCACGCAGTAAACTCATAATACAACTGACATTGTCATTATAGTATTCCAAAGGCTTCAGTACCGATTCTTCAAGCGATTTAAAACTTGCAGCATGCACTACCGCATCGATGGAATACTGCTCAAAAACTTTGTTTAAAGCAGGCGTATTTCGTATATCAATTTTGACAAAAGGCACGTACATGCCACTAATAAATTCTAATCGTTCAAGAGTTTGCAAGTTCGCATTGGATAAATTGTCTACAATAATGACCTCTTGCCCATGCGCCATAAAGCTCAAAGCAATATGAGAGCCTATAAAGCCTAAACCACCAGTCACTAAAATCATTGTATACATACTCCTTATAATAATCAGCAAGTTGCGTTTTATTGGTGTATTTATGGTGTTTGAAATGACTTATCCACAGATATTAAACGCAAAAAACCGACTCAAAATTCTCTTGAGTCGGCCAATCTGCAAGAGCACTATACCATCATTTTAAAGGTTCGGAATATCGTATGTGTTACAGTTATAGCTGTGTACTGTATATTGTTTATGAAAAGAAAAAGATTATTGAATAAATTGTGAAGTTTGTAATTTGAGGGGAGGTATTCAATGGCCTACATCACCAAAGATGGCAAGTGGCTTGCCTATCGAGATGCGACACAAGAAATACTGGAATATGATGATTTTTCAGATATCCAACAAGTCTATCAACCTGAATGGTTTTGGGTTGATGATAAGGATTACGCCAAAGTATTTCATGCTGAAAGTATAGCGAGCTCATTTCTAATGCGTAGACGTGGGGAGTTTTGGAAAGGTGCTAAGGTTGTAAAGATGTAGACCAACAATTCATATCGTTTTTTGAATTAGTAAAATTATTAATGTTGAGGTTTTTTTATGAGTATGCGGCTAGAAAGTTTAATAAAATTAGGAGACGTATTAAATGGCTTATATGGTGATTTAGAACATTATGAAATTCAAGATACTTGGAACAGTGAGAGCAAAGACACTTGGTCTAAATTAGTTAAGCACAAACTAGCACCAATACTAGATAAAATTAGAGTTAAACAAGTTTTTTACACTACTGATAATATAATTGAAATAAAAAACTCATTATTAAATATAAAAAACACTCTATCAACCATTTACAATAATTTCAACAGAGAATTTCGTGATGAACGTATAATCTTGTCTTTTATTACACATCTGACGCTGCCGACGATCTTACGCGTGTAGATTTGGTTCGCTGTTGGTCTCTCACAAAAACAATAACAATAGATACACCAATTAACAATGATTTCATTTGATTTTAACTAATTGATTAACTCATTTATCAATTCATACCATCAATTCAAGTATACCCTATCTAATTTCCCTCACTACTGTGTCTCCTTCTTTTAATGAGTTTGATCACTTCGTATTTA
>NZ_MVOM01000058.1:0-21888 GCF_002018895.1 Acinetobacter sp. MF4640
GATTCATGCACGCATAGCCGTATTGAACAAATTTACAGAATTAGGTCGTCCTCATACCCAAGTTGTCACTTGAATTCTGTTCAAATGAGCAGAGTGTTATCTTTTAAATCTTTGTGCAACAAAGCCGTTTTGATCAGCTAATTTTTGGTAATGAGATGTTTGTTTAAGAAAGTAACTAATCAGAGTAATGCCTACAATCATTAATGAAATTTTTAAAACCCAGAACTCAGTATTACTAATACCTAAAAAAGTTATTAATTTTGATTTAAAGAGTAATAATAAAACGGCTAATAACAGTACTATTGCAATAGCTCTATAAAAGTATTTTCTATATTTTTTTTCAAATTTTTGGTACTTGATGACAGCATTTTTGTAAATATTTTCAGTTAAAGCTGTGTCAGCAATATGCCGTAATCTTCTGAAAGAAGATAATTCATTCTTGACATCTGCTAGACTTTCGCTGATAGCATTAAAAGATAATTGATTAAATTCATTTTTTAAATTTAGGTATTTTTTGAATTCATCATAAATAATATTTATGTGGTTAAGAGTATTTTTTGCTTTTACGTTAAATTCATTTAAATCTTTTTCTACTAAAATTGCCTCTTTTAGTTTGTAAAGATCTTCGATATTAAGCTTCAAAGCTTTTAAATAATTTGTAGTAACACCTTCAATTTTATTCTTTTCTATTAATTCCTTAATTAAATAAATGTAACTATTAAAATTATCTCTGAACGAATTTGGGATATTGTTACCAATGTGGCCTGGTAGATTAAAAACTTTTACCTCATTAATTACTAGTCTATCTAAGGCTGAGATAAGGTTTAGCTTAGCTGAATTCAATTCAGTAATTTGCCTTTTTGCTACCTCATCTAATTCTTTTAGATCTGCCACAATAATTCCCCAAAAAATATAATCAATTAATTTGCATGCATATTAAGCTTTTAGTAGAAAAAAATCATTATAAATCACCCAACAAACCGCTACACGAACCACCGCACATTAGCCCTATCAACCAATGATGGGGCTTTTTTATGGCTACTACACCACGCAAGACACAAACACCAGGTGCAAAAAAAGAAACTACTACCACGGCGCAGACCTCAACAGATGACGTAATGGATGCTGTGTTGGGGAAAGCTGATGAATCTAAGACGACAGAGCCAACGGGTGATGATGCCGCGTTAGGCGAAACCCAAGAGGGTCTAGACCAACAAGTCGAAGCGCCTGAAGGTTTTATTTCTATAGAGCAATTCGATGCTGTTGCTGCACAACTAGCAATTAAAGAAGAAGAACTAAAAGGCGTAACGGCTGAGCTTGTTGCAGCACGTAAGCAAGTCGTCAAGCTTACTGGCGGTCAAAATCAACAACCAACAACCCAAGCAGTAGCACCAGTGCGTAAAAAGCCTGTACTTACCGCTAAAGGCTGGTCAGTGGAGGGTTAAACATGTGCGGGAAACCAAAAATAGTCCAACAAGACCCTGAAGGTGATGCACTTAAAGCTGCTGAAAAAGCGACAGCCGAAGCGAACGCTAAACGTGCTGGACGTCGTTCTGGTGGCTCAGCGGGTAGCAGTATGAGTGTATTGGGTGGGGAGAGTGACGGCCGAAATCTGAGCAATACTGCTAATGCTTTGGTTAACTCTAAGTATGGCGCACTCTTTGAAAAGAAATCAAAACTAGGCGGTGGCTAATATGCGAGAAGAAATAACTCACGTAGGGGGAGTCGCTGCACGTTCAGCAACTCGACTATATGATCAAAACCTCAAGCCATTTTTCGATGATTTAAAGCATCAAGAGGCAAAGGAGGTTTTTGCCTCAGTAATTATGCTTCAAGCATCAGCTGAGCTATTTCATTTGCTTGGTGATGGCTATGAAGAGCATCTAGATATGCTTGTGGCTGTGATGAAAGATCGGGCTAATTTTGCTAGAAGCAAGGCTGAGGGCTAATTTATGGAAAATGACGCTCGTATCTATTGTGCTCGCTTAGGTCAGCTTAAATCTGCGCGTGCGTTACATGAATCACATTGGGCAGAATGCTACCGATACGGAGCTCCTGAGCGTCAACAAAGCTTTAGTGGTTCAGATGTGAAGAATCAGCGCGAGACTGAACGTGCTGATCTGTACGATTCAACAGCGGCAGATTCAGTTCAAGTGCTTGTTTCGATGATCATGAACGGCGTAACACCTGCGAACTCTATTTGGTTCAAAGCTCAACCTGATGGCATTGACGATCTTGCAGAGCTTACAGAGGGTGAACGCTGGCTTGAGGATGTCTGCCAATTTATGTGGCGCAATATCCATGCATCAAACTTTGACAGCGAGAACTTCGATACGCTTACAGACGTTGTAACTGCTGGTTGGGGCGTGATGTATGTCGATATTGACCGTGTGGCGCAGGGTGGTTATGTCTTTGAATCATGGCCTATAGGTTCGTGTTTCATCGGTTCAACTCGCGCAGATGGCTTGATTGATACGATTTATCGTGAACATGAAATGACGGCTCAAACTATGGTGAATACCTACGGTGAGAGCAATTGTCATCACTCAGTCGTATCAGTTGCAACAGAGAGTCCAGACACAAAGTTCAAGCTACTACACGTCATTCAGCCACGTAAACAATCGGGTGCTGGTCAGATCAACAAAGCAATGCCTTTTGCCTCATACCACATCGATATCAGCAATAAGCAGATGTTGAAAGTATCGGGCTATCACGAGTTCCCATGTTCAATCCCTCGTTTGCGTAAATTGCCGGGTTCTGTTTATGGCAATGGTCAAATGTCTTTGGCGCTACCTGATGCTAAAACAGCAAATGAACTTGTCAAAAACACTGTGCGAGCTGCTGATCTACAAATCGGTGGGATGTGGATTGCTGAAGATGATGGTGTTTTAAATCCTCATACCGTGCGTATTGGTCCACGTAAAGTGATTGTGGCCAATAAAGTTGATTCTATGAAGCGCTTGGATGATGGAACAAATTTCCAAATTGCAGATTACCTTCTGACCAGTCTACAAGGCGGTATTCGTCGCAAGCTCATGGCTGATCAGTTGCCACCAATCGGCACCAGTCAAATGACGGCAACAGAGATTAATACCCGTGTTGAAATGATCCGTCAGTTGTTAGGACCTATGTATGGTCGTCTACAAGCTGAGTATCTACGCAGTATTTTAGATCGCTGTTTTGGTTTGGCATTACGTGACAACGTTTTAGGTGACGCACCTGAAGAGCTTTGGGGTCGCAACCTTTCATTCAAGTTTGTGTCACCACTTGCACGTAGCCAGCGAATGGAAGAAGTCTACGCAACTGAGCAATACATCATGAGTCTTTCGAGCATTGCTCAAGTCGATCGAACCATTCTCGATAACGTCGATTTTGATGCTGTTGCGGTGCTAACAGGAACAGGGCGCGGCGTCCCTCAAACCATTATGCGTACAGCTGATGAAGTTCAACAGCTACGCCAAGCACGTCAAAAAGCACAGGAAGAACAAGCGCAGGCACAACAGCAGGCGGCAATGATGGATAAAGCTGGTGATGCTATTTCAAAGGGTATGGGCAATCAAATGGCGCAGATGCCTACTGAGGTGATGCAATGAGTGGATTTTTAATTGGAGTCTTATTGGTCGTGTGTGTCGGTTTATTTGTTGCCTACCGCTGCAAATGCAAAGAAGTTGAAAAGCTCCAAGCTGAATTATCTGAACGCCCATTACCAATTTTAAGTGAAGTAGAGCAGGAAACAGGCAATTTTGTACGCATTCGTAAAATTAAACGTGCAACACCTGAAACTTATCGCAATGTCTTTGATTTGGATGTGAATGGCCAGCGCGTTTTAGAGCATTTAACCATGGTTTTCTGCAAAGACTCATTTGTCCCAGACGACAAAGGCGGTGAGCGTCAAACCAGTTACAACTTAGGCGCACACGGCGTTATCAATTTCATCGTAAATCAAATCAATCGTGCAAACGATCCAAACTATAAGGAAGAAGTAAATGACTGAACAAGCAAATCAAACTGACAACAATCAAGAACAGCAAAATCAAAACTCTATGATGGGTGGTCAAGAGCAGCTTCAAGAAAACAACACTGGTGCAGATGATCAAAATCAAGGTGGTCAAGAGAATCAGCAAATCGGTGCGCCTGAATCGATAGATGGTTATGAGGTCAATGTAGAAGGCTTTAACTATGACGATTTTAAAGCCATTCCAGAAAACCAAGAGTTCCTAGAGCGTGCGCGTGATGCTGGTCTAAGCAGTGAGCATTTAGGCTTTCTACTTGGGGAATATAACCAGTTGATTCCTGCACTCATGGAGGGTAATGCAGCACTAGACAATGAGGCTTGTATTACAGCCATGAAAGAGACTTGGGGCGGGGAAACAGATACTAATTTTGGATTTGCACGAGCAGCTGCAAACAATGCAATTCAGAACGGCATTTTGACAGCGGAAGAAGTGAATAGCCCTGAATTTGGTAACAATCCACTTGTCTTAAAAATGGCGGCTTATTTCGGTTCACAGCTCCAAGAAGATTCACCCCCTGCTAACACCCAACAAAGTGGTGCTGAAGATGTTCAATCATTGATTGCATCAGAGGCATACATGAATGAACGTCATCCTGACCATAAGCGCGTATATGCCCAAGTTGAAAAACACTTTGCAAAGGCAAACACATAAGGGGTATAGCCAATGGCTACAGTGAACCAAAATAAAATTACAGCAGCGTTTGTACAGCAGTTTCATAACACTTATGAAGTTGCTGCAATGCAAAACGAATCACGCTTGCTTAAGACTTCGGTAAATCGCGGAGCGATTGAGGGTGAATCATTCACCATTAATGATATGGGGCAAGTTGAAATGCAGCCTTCTGGTGAGCGTTTCGGTGACACTAATTGGCAAATTCCAGATACTGGTGTTCGTACTGCCTTAATGTCTGATTTTGACTGCTTCATTCCAATTGAAAATCGTGATTTACCTAAGCTTAAAGCAACACCAAATGATAAATACATGAAGAACTTAATCAGTGCGCGTAACCGTAAAACTGATGACATTATTTATCAAGCCTTGGTTGGTGGTGTAACACGCACTACGGTCAATGATGCGGGTGTGAAATCTGTTGCAACGGTTAATTTACCAGTAGGTCAAATCATTCTTTCAGCGTTCGGCACATTGAAAGAAAAACTTGCCAAAGCTAAATCGCTTTTTCGTAAGAATGAAGTTGATGAGCATAACGGCGAAACACTTTACATCCTCTACACATCAACAATGTTGGAAGATATTTTGGGTGATACCACTTTAACTTCGGCCGACTACATGGCGGGTAAGATGCTGCAAGAAGGTGGTGTAGGTGGAAAATGGATGGGCTTCAACTGGATTCCATACGAAAAGTTAAACCAAGGTGCTACTGCAGGTGAATTGCGTACAGTGGCTTATTGTGGATCAGCTGTCCATTTTGGTGATGCTCCAATTACTGGGTTTGATATTTCGACTCGTCCAGACAAGAAAAACATCAAACAAGTTGGTGGCGTCCATTCATTCGGTGCAGGCCGTGCAAACGAATTAAAAGTAGTCGCAATTGACTTTACTGCATAAGTCGTAGCTTTGGCCTCACGCTTTACGAGCAGGGCGTGAGGTCTTTTTTATATCAATTTGAATGGATGAGTTAGAAATGACTAAAGCAGTAACAGAAAAAGAGTTAGCAGAAAAAGCAGTCGCGCCGCGTGTAACTAAATCTGATATTGATTCTCTAAAAGATCGAATCACATATACAACTGAACAGTGCCCAGGTGGAACAACATCAACATTTGTACATGCATTCCTTGATGGTAAATTTTTCTTGGCTACAGGTTTCAGCGCATGTGTAAATGCTGAAAACTTTGATGCTGATATTGGTGAACGCTTGGCGCGTAGCAATGCCGAAAAGCATGCTGAAAACAAACTGTGGGAACTGGAAGGATACCGCCTATTTACCACTCCATTACAGCCGAAAAACCATATTGAACGCATGCAAGATGAAAAGCATGAACTTGATGTGAAGCTTACTGCATTGAAAGCATTCTTAGCTAAGCTAGGTACAGATCAGGTGCCATTGCTGACAGATGAGCAAGTTTACAAATTGGAATCTCAAGCTGAAGCAATGGAGCTGTATTCAACGATTTTAGGTTCACGTATTGAGTATGATGCTGAACTTATTGGTGCACTTGGCTAACACCCAACAAACCCACTCTTAAAAGCCCTCAAGATCATTAAAACTTGAGGGCTTTTTCTATGACAACAACATCAATATCCATTTGCAATGAAGCACTGAGCATGATTGGTGCTAAAGCAATCCAATCATTTGAGGACAATACCGAAAACGCACGGCGTTGTGCTTCGATTTATGACTCTACACGCCGTGGTTTATTGCGTATGCATCCTTGGTCATTCGCCAAGAAACGTGCACAGCTTGCACCAGTGAGTACACATCCTGCTTTTGGCTACAGCAATGCATTCCCACTGCCTAAAGATTTTTTGCGTCTATATGATTCAGGCCAGTACGAATACGAAATGGAAGGTCGCCACATTCTGGCCAATACAAATCTAATTAACTTGGTTTATGTACGTGATGAAGACAATGAAGAGCTTTGGGATTCTTTATTTTCTGAGTGTATGGCCTTGTATTTGGTGAGTAAGCTTGCAAAGCCGATCACAGGAAGCAATGCCGAAGCAGATAGCGCATGGCAGAAGCTACAGAACATGCTGAAACAAGCACGTGCTATCAATGGTCAAGAACGTCCAGCACAAGACTTTGCAGCAGATTACACCCCTAATTTGATCGGGGTACGCTACTAATGAAACAGGTCATTACTAAAAATAACTTCAGTGCTGGGGAGCTATCACCGACGCTGTATACACGCACAGACATTCAACAGTATGGCAATGGTGCGAAGACCCTTAAAAATGTGATTCCACTTGTCGAAGGTGGTGTGCGTAAAAGACCAGGCACACTGTTTTTATCGGCACAGGTTGGTGCAGTACGACTCATTCCATTTGTAGTAAATTCAGATAATGCATTTCTAATTGTTTTTAAGCCGAATTTGGTCGAGATTGTTAATCCGAAAACACTTGAAGTACTTGAAAGTATTGTTTCTCCATACACAGAGAGTCAGATACATGACATCCAGTTTGTACAATACCGGTATGAAATGTATCTCACACATAGTGAAGTGCCAGTACACCGACTTTTATGTGATACCGCCTTTGATAACTGGCAGTTGAATCAGTTTGTTTACACTCATTTGCCGACCGACTCTGAAAATGCACGGTTTCCATTCCGAAAAGGAAAGCCCTCAGGTCAAGACATTGGTGCACTGGTGTCTTTTACATTGAGTGCTTATAGCGTTTGGGTGAGCACACAGGCTTATTTAGCTGGTGATGTGGTCATACAAGGCCCTTATTATTATCAGGCATTACGTGACAATACAGACAAGCAACCGAATGAAAATGAATTAGATTGGGCACAGGTTACGGTCAGTGCAGGTGCAACATTCACGGCTGCTGATATTGGCAATTTGATTGAAGTGAATGGAGGGATTATTAAGATCACTCAGTTCATTAATGCTGATCATGTAAACGGAGAAATCCTTAAAAAATTAGATGCTGACATCACAGCAATTGAACGTTCTTGGGCAATTTTGCCGCCAGCATTTAACGCTACGAATGGCTATCCAAGATGTTGCACATTCTTTAAACAGCGCTTAGTCCTATCGAACACAAAAAAAGCCCCGAACAAGGTATGGTTTAGTGCTGTTGGCGGCAATGGTAATTTTCTCGAAACTACAGAAGATGGTGACGCATTCAGCATTGTGTCTGCATCTGGCCTATCAAATAGCATCTTATTCTTAGAAGCTCAGCGCGGGGTAGTGTGTTTAACCTCAGGTGGTGAGTACATGATTGACTCGGACGGCGCATTAACTCCTACAACAGTAAACATCAATGAACACAGCGCATACGGTGCATATCCAGTTACACGACCTGAACGTGTGGGCAATGAGCTGCTATTTGTTCAGCGTGGCGGTGAGCGTGTCCGGGCTTTAACTTATCGCTATGAAGTAGACGGCTTGGTTTCACCTGAAGTTAGCTCCCTTTCTTCCCATATTGGAGAGCAGCACGGCGGGGTAAATGAAATCTCCTACATGCAAGAACCTGAAAGTTTAGTGTGGTTAGTATTGGGTGATGGCAAAGTGGCCACAATTACTTTTAACCGTGATCAAGAGGTTTTGGCATGGGCACAGCACGACTTTAGCGGGGAAGTGATTAGCATGTGTTCTATCCCTACACAGCTTGGTTCAGACCGTACTTTTATGTTGGTGAAACGATCGGGTACCACGTGTCTTGAGGAAGTGTCTTTTAGTGCTTATGTGGACTCAGAACGCACATTGGTCGTGGGTAGTGGGCAAGTAGTAAAGCCTAATCTACTTGATGAGGTTGTGGCTTATCACCAAGGGGATGATTTTATTTATCAGGCCAACTTTGAGGAGGATGGGGAACACTTAGTTGTGGGTGATGAGCTAAACGGTGAAGGCATTAAAGTCGGTCAGCCGATTCATTGTACTGTTGAGCTATTCCCACCCGAATTGAATCAAGCACCACTGTCTAGCATGTTGCATAAAGCTAAGGTCGATCGTACAGCATTCTTTTTTAACAACACCATTGCACCAGAGCTAAACGGTGAAATGGTTGAAATATTCACCTATGACGATAACCCACTTGCACCACGAAAGCCGCATACAGGTTATCACTTGGAAGAAGGTGGATCATGGGAGGATTTGCATAGAATCCCTTTAGTAATAACACACAACAAACCGCTGCCGTTTCACTTGCAAGCTATCACTATGCAGTTATCAATTAACGAGAAATAACCATGCGAGTGCGTACAGCTAAGCTCCCCGATGTGCCTGCTTTGGTTGCATTGGGGCAAGAATTTATTAAAGAAGCGCCCAACTATCATAATCGTCCATACATGACTGATAAGGCAGCAGAGCATTTCACTCATTTAATTAATGGCGGCGGTGTGATTTTAATCGTTGAGCAAGATCACGAAATCATGGGCGGTTTTGCAGGGCGTGTCGGTGGTGACTGGTTCAATAACACCAAAATTGCCTTCGATGACGTGATGTATGTAAAGCCTGAATTTCGCAAGACACGTGCAGCTTACGTACTTATTCAAACTTTCGTTGGTTGGGCGGCTGCTATGGGTGTGAATCGAATCCAGTGCGGTACCACGACTGGTGTTGAATCTCGTGCTTGTATTCGACTCTATGAGCATTTCGGTTTTACACAATACGGCACTGTTTTGGATATGGAGCTATAAGCATGAATGACGTTATTCCACATGAAAATAAAGAGCTGTTAGCTCAAATCCTTGGAGAGGTACAGAACCGTGCATACATAGACGTTGTACGAGATATTCAGCAGCAAATTACGGATCAAGCTGAATTGATTGAAGTGCCAGTGGTTCATCATTTTGCACCAGGTGTATATATGCGTCAGATGGATGCAAAAGCCGGCACGTTGATTGTCAGTAAGATGCATCGAACCGAGCATATGAATGTTTTGCTAAGTGGGTCGCTTACAGTCGCTACCGAAAATGGCATTGAATATTTAAAAGCACCCGCCGTGATTAAATCTATGCCCGGCACAAAACGCATCGGTTACTTTCATGAAGATACGTCTTGGATGACGGTACATCCAACAGACAGTACTGATTTAGAAGAAATCGAAAAGCAGGTGATTGTTCCTGAAGAAGAGATTGATCAATTCCTTGCATCACTCCAAAGCAAGTGTAAGGAGATTGGCTAATGTCATGGGCAATGGTTGCGGCTGCGGCCGCTGTAGCAGGTGCAGCAATTTCAGGTTATTCGAGCTACCAAAATAACAAAGCTGCAGGTGAACAAGCCGAAGCCGATGCGAGTGCTGAAAAAGCGCGTGGACGCTTAGAAGCAGACCGCATTCGTAAGGAGAAAGAAAAAACTCAATCCGCTGCGCGTGCTGCTTTGGCTCAGAATGGCCTAGATGTGAATGAAGGCACAGCATTGGTGATCAATGATGAAATTGAACAGGCTGCAAATTACGATGCGAATATGGCTGAGGTTACAGGCTATAACTCCTCACAGCGATTGAAAGCACAAGCCAGCCAATTTAAAAACAATGCGAATACGGCAGCAGCAACAGGTGTTTTGAATACGGTTTCAGCGGGTGCTGGTGGATACAGTGCTCTTACCCAGCAGACCAATAAAACGCAGGGTTCAACAGGCGGGGGGTGGAAGTAATGCCAAGAATTCCGATGGGTAATTTTGGTAATGCAATGCCTGAAGTTCAACGTATTGCAGTACCTCAAAACAACTTAGATCAGCTTGGTTCCGCCATTGCTAACGCTGGAAGTTCTGTACATGGTGCAGTTCAGGAAATCGATAAGCAAAAGCAAGAAGCTGAATTGAGTGCCAAGCGCCTTGAGCTATACAACAACGAACTAGCCAAGCAAGAAGCAAAAGTGAAACTTGATGACATCATGACCACTGAAATGAATGAGCAAGTTACGCTTGTTAAAAACGGTGTGTCGAATGGTGATTACAATGCAAAGGCTGGGCAAGAGGCTTTAAACAAATGGTCAGAAGATCGATACAAGCAAATTGAATCGGAACTCCCTGAGTTTGCACGTCCAGATCTAAACAATTACTGGCGTGACAATTTGAATCGTCAGGCTTCAGGTTTATTGCCGTTGCAACTTCGCGCAGATATGCAAAAAGGTGTTGTTCTAGCAGATCGCTATGGTGACATAGCTTCACGTTATGACCGCAAGCAAGGACGTGCATATTTAGAAACCAATCTTGCAAGTTTGAATCTACCTGCAGCGGATGTACAAGCGCGGGTAAATGCTTTTGAATCAGGCCAAGACATTCTTGAAATTGAAGGTGCTATTTCCAGTGCTGTAGAGAATAAAGACACCAATTCACTGCACCAGTTGATTACCAAAATGGATAACGGTGGTTTTGGTTATACCGATGGGCAGACACTACAACAAAAGAAAAATCAGGTTTTAAGCCGTATTGATGCCATTGATACCCAAGTACGAGTTGAAGAAAACAAGCGCAATTCAGAAGCAACCAAGCTCTTGAATGACTATAAAGCGAATGTCCTTACAGGCCGCGCTCAAGACTCGGAATATGAGAACAATGTGAGTAAGGCTGTAGCTGGAACTGAAAGCGAAACTGAGTTTAAATTTCTCCAAAAGCAGTCGGTAAATTTTCAGCGTTTTGCCAATAAATCTACATCTGAACAGCAAAGACTGATTAACGAACAAAAAGCAAAAATGAAAAATACGCCATCTGCAAATGCTGCAGATGAAGAAAAGATTTTGAATGCCTATGAGGATATTTATAAATCCAAGCTACAGACGGCTAAAACCAATCCTAATCAGGTTGTTCGTGAAGCAGGCTTGCAAGTCCATAGCTTAGGTGGAAACACGCTTAAATCGAATCCTAGTGAATGGATTGATGGTGCAGTGGATAACGGTATTAGCCAGTTGTCTTTAAAAGATGCCAATATTACTTTGAGACCAATTTCTGAGGAAGATTTACCCGAAGCGAAAAAAGCCTTTGATGGTATGGGGGTTAATGAAAAGCTGAATTTTATTAGCGGCTTAATCTCTAAATCCAAAGGGCATCCAAGAGGGGCAAGCATTTGGGGAGCTGTATTAGGTCAGTTAGGTTCAGGGGATCAAAACTATGTAGCTGCTGGCCTTGCTGATATGAATAAATTTCAAAGTACTGAGGGACGTAAGCTTTCAACCTCCATCGTCAACGGCACACAAATTCTAAAAAACAAACAGCTCATCATGCCTAAGGATGCAGACTTAAAATCAGCATTTAACAATTATGTGGGCAATACCGTATCAGGTACGAGTGCCAATAATGCTTATAACGTATTTCGTGCAGTGTATGCCGATACCATGGAAGCACGAAATTTACAGCATGACAAAGCAGACGAGCTACCAAAGGAAGACGTGCTGAAATTTGCTTTAGCTTTTGCCACTGGTGGTGTCCATCAACAGTCAGGAACACTTAAAAACTATATGGGTGGAAAGCTACAGGATTGGAAAGTAGCCATGCCTTACGGAATGACTGATGACGCTTTTGAAAGTCGTCTCGATGCTGGTTATGCGTCATTGGCCAAGCACACAGGTATGACTGAGGCAGAGCTTAAAACCTTACGTTTACGACAATCACCAGTGCGTAGCAAAAAGGGTGAAATTCAATACGATTTACTCAACGAGCGTGGCAATCCATTGCAGATCGATGGTGTTAATTGGCGAATCATGATTAATGGAGCAACCAAGTAATGAATTGGCTCAGTGAAATTGATGATAGCGAACAGCAATCTATCAATGAAATGAATGCAGGCGGCTTGGGTAAAGCACCCAAGCAACCTAAAAAAGAAGCAGGTTTATTTGATGGTGCTGCAACTGCTATTCCACGCGGTGTGGCTGCGGGTGCAGTAAAGGTTTATGACACGGCCAAGAAACCTTTTGAACGTGTTGCTGATCATTTGCAGTACTCAATTGATGATGTGCGAAATGGTGGCTTAGATGGGGCATTAGATGTACGTGAAAAATCATTTTCAGATGTGCATGAAGAAAAGAATAAAGACCGCCGTGATGCTTTAGTGATGCAAGTTGAAGAACTGCAAGATGCACCAAACTCAGGATTGGTTGGTAACATGCTTTTTGGTATTTCTGATATGGGTACACGTGTTTTGGCAGGTGCTCCACTTGGACCAGTGGGGGCAGCGCTAACTACAGGTGTAACCGAGGTGAATTACAGCCGTGAGGATTTAATTCATAAGGGCGTTGATGAGGATACCGCGACTACAGCAGCTTTGATCGATGGTGGTGTTGCAGCAGCTTCTACAGTACTCCCTTTAAGCTATGGATTTAAGGGAACTGGTGGACTTGTTAAGGATGCGGCCCTATCGATTGGTGGGGCGACTACATTATCCACTGCGGGCCAATACGCAAGCGGTCAGGTGCTTGAATCTGAGGGCTATGATAAACAGGCAAAAAAGTATGAAATCACTGGTGAATCTGTTGCTACCGATGTGGTTTTGAATACGCTTATGTTTGGTGGCGCACGTGGTACCAATCTTTATTTGGAGCGCAAAGCGGAACGTAAAGCAGGGCTGGTTAGTGAAACTCCATCTGATGCCATAGATGTAACGCCTGAACAACTTGAAGCCAAAACAACACAGACTCAATCTGCTTTGGTTGCGAATGAAGTTGAATTTGATAATGCAGCTTCACCTGTTAAACCGTCAAATCCAGTGCAGGCCAACAATCATTTCAAGAATATGGATGATGCGCAAAACAATTTGCGTATCGGTCGACCCGTCAACGTACAGCACGCTGTTAAGGGTGAGGAAAAGCAAAGACCAATAACGATAAGCCCAAGTGAATATAAAAACATTCGTTATGACGATCCGCGTTTAGATGCGCTTTTAGGCAATAAAGCAAAGTCTATGGATATGGAGTGGGCAGTACCACTTTTAACCGCTGTGCGCCGTGCTGGTGAGAAATCACATAACAATCAAGTTTCACCTAAGGGTGCACAGTCAATTATGCAGATCATGCCTGAAACAAAGGCAGGGCTTGAGCGTACCTACAAGAAAAAATGGGATATCAATAATCCAGAACATGCCACGGAAATGGCTTTGTACCTTGTTCGAGAAATGTCCCAACAATATAAAACCAAAGACCCTTTTGTATTAGCTGCACACTACAACGGTGGTTTTACAAATGGTAAAGCCATGCAGAAAAATGGTAAACCGAAAGCCACTGAAACTATTAACTATGTGAATCGGGTAAAGGATTTCATCAATACTGGTAAATATAAAAACTACACTGGTAATAATGTGTCCACTTCAATGGGCATGGATGGTTCAAGTTATGACTTCGCCTATGAAGTGAAATCATTAGGTGAGTTGATTGCGTCCAATGATGCAGCTTATGGAGTGAATCCACTTTATCCAACCGATCTACAACCACGTGACCGAACTCGCGAAGCATCACGCCAGCAGATTGAAAACATGGCAGATGATTTAAAGCCTGAATGGTTGGGAGAATCTGCAAAGCTTTCAGACGGTGCACCAATTATCGGAGTGGACAATGTTGTTGAATCGGGCAATGGTCGCACACTAGCAATCAACCGTGCTTATGAAACAGGCAAGGCCGACAACTATCGAGCTTATATTGAAAAGTATGCTGCTGAAAAAGGTTGGGATATTTCAGGGGTTGATCGGCCTGTATTAGTCCGTACACGCTTAACAGATACCGACCGTGTACAATTCACTAAGTTAGCCAATGAAGCGGATGTGGCGCAGTACAGTGCGTCAGAACGTGCGACCAGTGATGTAGATCGCTTGCCCGATGCATCATTACTCAAAATAAATAATGATGGCTCAATCAATTTAGATGGTTCGATGGACTTCATTCGCGGATTTGTAAATTCTCTCCCGGAGTCTGAAAAGCCAAATATTTTGACCGATGATGGACGCTTATCACAGGGCGGGAAACAACGGATTGAATCGGCAATTATGCAGAGTGCGTACGATGATTCTAGTCTTGTAACGAGACTATATGAAAACATCGACGATGATAGCAAAACTGTTTTAAATGCTTTGCTACGTGCAGCTCCTCAGTTAGCACAATTGGGTGCTTTAGTGAAACAAGGTGGGCGACATGCCAACACACTGGCAAAGGACTTATCACAAGCAGCTCAAAAGCTCAGTGACTTAAAGGCCAATGGTCAAACTGTGGATGATTATTTAAACCAAATTCAGCTCATTGATGATGGTTTAAGTAATGGAGCAAAACAATTTTTAAATGTGTTTGATACCAATAAACGTAGTGCTAAAGCTATTTCAGACAATATCCAAGGTGAAATTGATCGCATCGATGGGATGGGCGACCCGCGACAAGGCTTACTCTTTGGTGATGGTCCAGAAGAATCGGCCGCTTTAGACATCATTATGCACAATCCAGATCAGCAGATTTCTGTCAGTCGTATGCGCCCAGATGGGGAAATGGAAGAAATCACTATGTCTTTGCGTGAACGATTGGATGAACTGGAAGCGGAAGCACGTCAGGCGCAAGAAGATACTTTGGCCGCACAAACTGCCATTAGTTGTGCTTTACAGTTTGGGGAATAATTCGTTTAATAAGCGTGCTTATGTAAAAAATATTTAAAACTTGAGGGCTTAGAAATGAGTAAAAAACTATTGGGGTATGTATTAATTCATCCAACAAAGGAAGATTTTGTTATTGGCATCAATGACAATGAAATGATGGTCACTACACTTTATGATGCGCGGCCTGACCATGCTAAGCGGTTTAAAGATTTTAAAGCAATAGAAAAATTTGTTTCGCCATTGGATGACTTTTTATTGGATGTTGCAAAACTTTATGATACGGGTAAGCAATATGCTGTTGAATACGAGACATCTATCTCAAGTCAGCCTATAGAACAGGACGAATAACCCAATAAATCGCACTAAAACTTATGCTCAGATGACTAAAATTATCTGAGCATTTTTTCATGAAAGACCAATGCAAAGCAGCCGTAGCAAAAGCTTTAGGCAAAGAATCATTAAACCAACAAGAAGCACAACTGATCGAGCAACGCATTAAAGATGCAATGAAGTCTTTGGCTAAAAAAGATCGTGATACATGGCGCAATTTATCTGATTCTGAAAAGCTCACAAAAGCGGGTGAGTTCGTCGCTCAGGATATTCAGGATCAGCTGAAACGTAAGCACGCCATAGCAGCGCGTGACATCCTGACTCAAAGTAAAAACCTTTCTGCTTTGGATCACCCAACACTGTCATCCAGTGAAGTTGTAGACCGTCTGGTTGCACCGCATGGTGACATGTCGGGTATTCAATCTATCGACTCAAAAGCACGCGGCATTGCAGCTATTTATCGCGGTGAACTTGTAGATTTTTACACCAATATTAAAGGTGGAATAGGTGTATTCACCGATAAAGAATTAGTAGGCAATATCGTACGTGAGCGTTTTGGTGACAACACAGGTGATCCAGTTGCTAAAAAGATTAGTGATAAAATGGGTAATGTTTTTGAAGATATGCGTCAGCGTTTTAATCGGTCAGGTGGAGATATTGGAAATTTAGGTGATAAATTTGGATTACCGCAAACACATGATCTTGCCAAGATTGTAAAAGCAGGTAAAGAAGAGTGGTTAAAAGACGTTCTTCCTGATCAGGATAGAAGCATGTTTGTACATGAAGACGGCCGTTTATATTCTGATGAAGAGATTAAGGCACTTTTAGATTATTCATATGACTCACTTGCAAGCAATGGTGCCAATAAAACGGAAATTGGTCGTCAATCTGCTGGTGGTGTTTCAAGCAAAGTAACATCTAAGCATAACGAAAGCCGGGTACTGCATTTTAAGGATGCAGATGCGTGGTTGAGATATCAAAATAAATATGGTGGTCTGCCATTGGTTGACCTTGTAGAAGCTCATATTAATGGTCTTTCTAAAGATATTGCTTTAGTTGAGAACTTAGGAAGTAATCCAAAAAATGCCATGCGTATTTTGATGGATGCAGCAGAACAAAAAGACTGGTTAAAAGGTGTTGATGCGAGCACCACAGGAAAGACACGTAAACGCGCACAGACAATGTTTGATGAGTTTATGGGTGCGAATACACCTGAAAGTGAAGTACTTGCTAATTTAGGCTTAGCATATCGATCTATGAACGTTGCATCGATGCTTGGCGGTACAACTTTATCAAGCTTTACAGATCAGGCCATGATTAAGAAAACTGCAAATATTCATAATATTGCTTGGCGTAAGACTTTTGGTGAGTTAATTAGTCAGCTAAACCCTAAAAATAAAGAAGATCGGGAGCTGGCGCATAGCTTAGGTTTAGCAACAGAGGAAATGCTAGGTTCAATCGCACGTTGGTCGGACGACGGTCTAACTTCTGTTAGTGGCAAAAGCCAAAAGCTTGCACGTGTATCAAGCGCCGTAGCATCTCAAGTTATGCGTGTGTCTGGTCTAAATGCACTTACAGCCGCTTCAAAGGTTGGCTTTACTAAAATGCTCATGGAGAAATACGGACGTTTGAGCCGATCTAAAGCATGGTCTGAATTGGATGAGCTAGACCGTGAGCTTATGCAAAAAACTGGACTGAGTGAGCGTGTTTGGGAGGTTATGCGTTTGGCTGAACCTGTTGTCGATCGCAAAGGCAATCAATTGATGTCAGCACGCTCTATCTATGGAATTCCAGATGATAAATTATTGGCCTTTGGTGATCCGCAAAGGGTGCGTGATGAAGTGGCTTCAAGCTTTCAAGCACACTTACTGGATGAACAAGGCATGGCAGTTGTTGAGGCTGGATTGCGTGAAAGAACGTTCATGAGTGCAGGGCAAAAGAAAGGTACTGTTACGGGCGAAATATTTAAATCCATGCTGCAGTTTAAATCGTTTCCAGCAGCATTTCTTATGCGCCATGGTAGTCGTGCAATGAGCCAACCAACTAAAATGAGCAAGGCGGGCTATGGGATTTCAATTTTTGCTATGACTACTTTGCTGGGTGCTTTGGTTGTTCAGCTTAAAGAATTAGCAAATGGTAATGATCCACAAACGATGTGGGATAGTGATGATCCGCAGAAGACTGTGAATTTTTTAACTCGCTCAGCAGTGCAAGGTGGTGGCTTATCAATCCTTGGCGATATCCTTGTGGCGGGTACTGACACCAGTGGGCGTAGCGCTTCTGATTTTATGGTTGGTCCTTTCGGTTCAGACGCAAAAGCGGCCCTTGGTCTTACGGTGGGTAACTTTACCCAATATTATGAAGGCAAGGATACGAATGCAGCCAATGAAGCTTTCAAACTTTTTAAAAACAAAATACCAGCTCAAAACCTTTGGTACACCAAAGCCGCGACCAATCGAATGATTTTTAATGAAATGCAAGATATGATTGCACCCGGTTATCGAGAAAAGCTTTTACGAAAAGCTGAGCGTGAGCAAGATCGTACGCGCTTTTGGGGAGATGATTTAGGTGATATTCAAGCCCCTGATTTAGATCGAGTAGTGCAGTAACCAACTTACCCAACAAACCACAATTTATCCCCCTGTATATATCACTTATATAGGGGGATTTTTTTATGCGTGATGATCAAGTAGAACGAATCAAATTGCTATCAGAAGAAATAGCAGATGACATGGTGAAAACTGCTGTCATGGCAATGGGTATTGGTCTTGGCTCAAATCAGGAGCGCGGGAATAAAGGCTTTATGTATAAGATCGTTAAGGATCAGGCGGGTGTCATGGCTACGCTTCAGCGAATCTTAGATATTAAATCAGGAGCAATTCCACCAATCAGCGCAACTCAAGCAACACAGGAAAAGTACGAACAGCAACTAATTAAGAAAGCAGAAGAAGCAGCAGCTAAAGCCAAACAGCGTATGAGCTAATGACTAAACCGAAGATCAGCTTTTTAGCGTTCTTTCTACTTTGGACTGAGCTACAAGGGTGGAAAGTTCCTATTTTCCATATTCAAGTCTGTATTTTCCTTGAGGAGTTTTATCTCAATGGGCGTACAGGCTTGCTCATGCTTCCGCGTGGACACTCTAAATCATCCATATTGGACGTATTTAATGCGTGGGTGATCTACTGCTGGCCTAACACTCAAATCTTGCACCAAGGTACTACAGATGCGGATGCTTATAAGTGTTCAAAAGGTACACGTGATGTTCTTGAGAGACATCCTTTGTGTACTGGTAATCCTAATGTGGCTATTCGCCAAGGTGAAATTGAACGTTGGTTTGTAGAAGGCACGCCAGACGTTCGTTACGGCACTATGCTAGCAAAAGGCATCTTGTCAGGTGTTACAGGGCATCGTGCTCATTTCATTCAAAACGATGACGTTGAGACACCACAGACCACGGCAAACCCTGAGCAACGGGAAAAGCTACCTAAAAAGCTATCTGAACAAACGCACATTGCTATTCCTGGTGCAAAACGTCTATGGATTGGTACACCGCACACCCATGATTCACTTTATGAAAAAATTAAGAAGCAGCGAAAAGTAAGTAAGCTGATTCTTAAAATGTTCGAGAATGAAAAACGAATTGAAGACAGTGTAAAAGGTCAAAAGGTAATACTCGACTTTGAACCGATACATGCATTCTCAGGCATTGGCGTAGGCGCGAAATATCTAAGAAAGGGTGAAAACTACGAATGTAGAAAATTAAAGAATGCTTGGGAAGTAACCTTTTTAGAATCAAATTACATTGTCGATTTTTATTCAAAGGGGATTTGGGAAGAACGCTTTACGCCTGAAGAAATGGAATTTCGCCGTGAAGAGTGTAAAACACTGAACGAATGGGATTCACAGTATCAGATGCATGCCAAGCCGATTGGTGATGTTCGTCTTGATCCTGACAAAATCCTTGCCTATGACTGTGAGCCAGTGCTGAGACGTGCGAATGGTCAATATCTCATGATGCTGGGTGAACGTCGTATCGTGGGTATGTCGGCGAAATGGGACCCATCTAGCGGCAAGCTTAAATCTGATATTTCGTCTGTAGCTTTATTTTTACATGACGATTTAGGAACGAAGTACTGGCATCGATCAATTGCTTTAACTGGTCCAGACATTATTACCAACGATGATGGTGAAATTGTTGGGGGGCAAGTTTGGCAACTTTGTGATCTAGTTGAAAAGTACTATGTACCTAAAATTGTGATCGAAACGAATGGTATTGGTGGCTTTGCTGGATCTTCACTCAAGGCAGCTTTGAAGAAGAGAAAGTTGCGTTGTGGCGTGGAAGAAAGGCCTTCAACATCGAATAAAAATAAACGAATTCTAGATGCTCTCGAAGGGCCTTTAATGTCAGGGCTTTTATGGGCGCATATCTCAGTACTTGTTAAGACAGGTGCGAACGGTGACGAAGAAGATTCGGCAGTTGCAAAGCAAATGCGGGAATGGAACCCAGCAGTTTCAAGTCAACCTGATGACTACTTAGACTCAGCAGCGGGCGCAATTACCGATCAACCTGAACGTGTCGGAAAAATACACAGAACTAATGAAGTGAATGAGAGCCCTAATTGGAGAACAGACGGTGGTGTTGCAGAAGCCACCTTAGATTTTAACGATTAGGGGGCAACTATGGCAGTCCAAGAACAAACGCCATATATCGAACACGTTGCAAATGGTGTAACTACATCATTTGCTTTGGATTTTGTGTGCGATTCAGCAGATAATCTTGTAGTTACAGTAAATGATTTACCTACAAATGTTGGTGATTGGTCTTATATTGAGGGTAATGTGATTTTTCAATACCCTCCATTATCAGAGTCAATTATAAAAATTTGGCGTAATTCTCCGTTGGCCAGAAGTACGACATTTAAAACTTACGATAACTCGCTTAACCCCAATTCTCTGAATTTAGATTTAGATAAGATTTGGCTAGTGATGCAGGAATTAAATGTTAAAAACTTTATATCTGATAATAAGCTACAAGAATTA
The DNA here is from genome assembly GCF_002018895.1 of Acinetobacter sp. MF4640. NCBI lineage: Bacteria > Pseudomonadati > Pseudomonadota > Gammaproteobacteria > Moraxellales > Moraxellaceae > Acinetobacter > Acinetobacter sp. MF4640. The sequence goes on from NZ_MVOM01000058.1 coordinate 20,580, forward strand.
TTAGATGAATTGGTTGAAGGGAATATTAATGGTTTGCCAGCAGAAGTACTTGCTCGTATTGCTGGTGATGAAAGCACAAAATCTTTGGTAAATTTGGAAGCAATCAGAGCTTATCAAGCTGAAAGCAATTTAAGTGTTCGTATCGATAATGAGTCATTAATAGCAGATCAAAATATTTTAGCTGAAAAACATAGAGCTGAAGCTGTAGAGCAAAATCTTCTCATTCAAGTTAATTCAGTGGGTGTCGGTAATAAAGCCTATAAAACCTACGCCTTAATGGATGCAGATAAGGCAAACATTCCCTCTAAGTCAAAAGTAACTGTAACAAACGATGCCACAGCCTCAAATAATGGTGACTGGCAATGGGATGGATCAGCATTTACAAAGTCAACTTATGATCCATTAACACAAGCTAAATTATATACAGATAGCATTACTACAAATATCCTATCGGCTGCATTTACTGAATCTGGATACATCTCGGCTACAGGTGCTTTGTTAGCTTCTTCTGGTTACAAGTCAACAGGCTTTATTAAAGTTGTACCAGATCAAAACTATCGTATATACAGTCAAATCGCGGGAGCTGCTCGACACGCTTGGTATGATAAAAATCAAGTGTTCATCAGTGCATTTGGCGAAGACCAAACAACTTTGACTGAGAAAACATATGTTGCGCCTGCCAATGCTGCTTATATCCGGGTATCTGCCTATCAAGCTGCTGCATGGAATATTGCTTACATCAAATCAAAAACATATGTAATTGAGATTATTGAAAAGATCATTCAACAGCATATGCCAAATGTTGATGCCTCCAAGATTGATTATTCTAGCAGTAATGTGAAGGCCACTCTTGATACTGTGATTAGCAAGCAAAATTCAATCATTACAAATCAAAATAATATCGTAGGGCAACTCGACTTATTGAGCGATAAAGAAAGTCCGTATTTTGTGAACACAGCTCAGTTTGTAAAAGCTGTTCTAACGCCAACAAACTTTGGTGTGGTGAATGTGATAGCTCGTGTATCTGATACTCAAATGACTGTTTCGGATGCCACTGCATTTATTTACAGTGGTTCTTGTGTTGTATATGACCCAACTGCGAACAGTTATACAAGCCATAACGTAATTGGGATTAACGGCACAACAATCTCTGTAATGCCACCTTTGCCAGCGAATCCAACTCAAGTGCAGACAATGCATGACAGTTTTCAAAGTCAGCATTTAACTTTGTTTGGGTATAAAGGATTGGCTGACCACATCGTAAATTGTGTTCAGAAGTATAGCTACAAGAAATCTGAAAACCTGATTT
>NZ_MVOM01000059.1:0-20566 GCF_002018895.1 Acinetobacter sp. MF4640
TTGCCATGTCACTGAATACTCGTCCTAGAAAGGCGTTAGATTGGCTTACACCATTAGAGAAATTTGCTCAGCTTGTTGATTATCATAAGGCTTTTGAAACTGTCGCACCTCATGTTTGAATTCGCCGGGGTTTTAAATGGCTGAGGAAAAAATGGTAGAAGTCTTTATTCCTGCGCTGGTGACATTGCTTGTCAGGGCAGAAGAAATTGCTAAAAGGCCACTTTCAAAAGAAGAAATATTACGAATCCGAGATAATGCCACAGTTATTATGACTCCGTTGTCAGCTATGCCTGCTCTATTGAAGAGCCGTGGCTACTATGATCTTTATGCTCCTGAGGCATGGGAGCAATGGCAACTTTATCGTGAAGGTGAACTTGATCTAAGTGTTCCAGAAAATTAAAACAGATAAAGTACCCTTATCATTTGTCAAATTTCACGTCAAAACAAAGCCGCTATCAAAGCGGCTTTATCAAATAATTTGAATCAATCTAATTAGTCATCAAGCATCAAGTCTGGGCTCATCCCCACAGTATTGAAACCTGCATCGACATACATGATTTCACCCGTAATACCATTTGCCCAAGGTGAGCAAAGGAATAATGCAGCATTACCCACATCTTCAATGGTCACATTACGTTTAAGTGGTGAAATTTTTTCGTTTACGTCTAACATTTTGCGGAACGATTTAATACCAGATGCCGCCAAAGTACGGATTGGGCCTGCTGAAATCGCATTCACACGAATCCCTTCTGCACCTAAGCTTGAAGCCAAATAACGTACACCCGCTTCTAATGATGCCTTCGCCATACCCATCACGTTGTAGTTTGGCATCACACGCTCAGAACCTTGGTAAGTCAAGGTCAACAAGCACCCTTGACGAACTAAAAGTAATGGCTTCGCAGCACGCGCCATAGCAATAAAGCTATATGCACTGATGTCATGTGCCACTTTAAAACCATCACGATCAGTTACATCGGTAAAGTCACCATCCAATGTATGCGCAGGCGCAAAACCAATCGAATGCACCACACCGTCTAAACCATCCCAATGTTTTGCCAATTCAACAAAAGTTTGTTCAATTTCAGCATCGACAGCCACATCACATGGTAGAACAATCGTTGAGCCAAATTGTGCTGCAAATTCATCTACACGTTTTTTCAGTTTTTCATTTGGATAGGTAAACGCAAGTTCCGCGCCTTCACGGTGAAGTGCTTGAGCAATACCAAATGCGATTGATAATTTACTTGCAATACCTGCTACTAAAAAACGCTTTCCAGCCAATAGTCCTTGTGCCATGTGACTCTCACTCAAAATAATTTATCTGCATAATGCCAAGTTTAAGTTGAAACCGAAATTGCATAATGCGCCTTTTTTCAATTCATCAACATTCAATAACAAATACGCCCCGATGAAGGGGCGTATTTGTTAAAACCGTGGAACTTAGTCGTCACCACGCAGCATGCTGAGTAGACGCAGGAATGAATAGTACATCCACACCAGAGTCGCTAGTAGTGCAATACCACACAGCCACTCCATCGCTTTAGGAGCGTGTTGTGCCGCAGCACTTTCAATCAAATCAAAATCTAGAATTAAATTCAGTGATGCAATCACTGCAATAAAAGCGGCAAAACCTAGACCTAATAAGTTATTTTCAAATAAAAATGGAATGCTTGAACCAAAAGCCAAACGCATAACCATCTGCACCACAAACACAATCGCGATGGCAATCGATGCCGACATTACTACAGATTTGAATTTTTCAGTGGCACGAATAATTTGAAAACGATACAAACCAAACATTACTAAAGTCGTGACAAAAGTTGCCAAGAGCGCTTGTAAAGGCACACCCGGATATTTCAATTGGAAAATAACCGACACCCCACCTAAAAAAGCACCTTCAAACAAGGCATATGGAATGGCAAGGGTACGTGCGGTATTTGGTTTAAAAGTTGCAATCAGGCCTAAAATCAGACCACCAATCGCACCAACTAAGGTTGCAGCATATGCCAGCGAAATATTTAGGGTCATGAAACAGTATAAAAACAGTGCCATACCGACCACAGCCGCAATCACTGTAAGCAATACAGACTTCTGAATAGCACCTTGAACAGTCATCGGTTGACTATAGTCCGCATGTGTTTCCACGCGGTTCAAAATAGGGTTATTACTTTGCATAACTCAACTCTTTGTTATAATTTAATTAATTTACTTTATCATAAAGCGTGTTTTAAACTTGTATAGCAAAAAAGTGTTTCTTTTTTCTACACAAATACCCTCAGCTCTATTCTATTCGATTTCAATAAAAAAGAGGCTAGCGCCTCTTTCTTTACTACTTATTTATTCATAATAAAAAAGTATTCACGATAATACTTCAGTTCCGCAATCGAATCACGAATGTCATCCATCGCTAAGTGTGAAGCATTCTTTTTCAAACCACTCATAATTTCTGGACGCCAGCGTTTAGCCAACTCTTTTACCGAAGACACATCTAGATTACGATAATGGAAATATTGTTCCATTTCAGGCATTAAACGGTGTAAAAAACGGCGGTCTTGGCAAATTGAATTGCCACACATTGGTGAGCTTTTTGGATTGACCCATTTCTTTAGAAATTCTAAAGTTTGCTGCTCCGCATCTTGCGCAGTCAATTTACTGCGACGTACACGTTCAATTAAGCCTGATTGACCATGTTGGCGAGTGTTCCACTCATCCATTGCATTTAGCACACGGTCTGGCTGATGAACAGCAAGCACAGGCCCTTCAGCTAAAATATTTAAGTTATCATCCGTCACAATTGTAGCAACTTCAATAATTTGGTCATTATCAGTATCGAGACCTGTCATTTCAAGGTCAATCCAAATCAAACGCGTATCAGCGGTGCTGCTCATAAATGTGCAATCTTATTCGGCTTAAAAACGATGATAGTAGCAAATTAATTGCTTCGATGCTGTAACTGATACCCTGCTTCGTGCTATTTTTGCCATCTTGAATTCATGGTTTTTTAGGATATGAATGGCTTTAATTCGTAAACGTCGTTTAACTGAACAGCAACAACGTCGCATTCAGAAACAACAGCAAACACGTCAAGAAGATATCGACACTTCAAATGATTTAGAAGGCTTGGTGGTACAACACTACGGCCGTCAGCTTGAAGTGCAAGCCCTTACGACTCCAGATCCACATCCCATCAAACCAACGGTACAAGCAGGTGAACCTGAACCGTTTTGGAAACCGATTGAACTCGGCAGTATTTGGCGCTGTCATACACGCACCAACCTTGAACTACTGGTCACAGGTGATCGTGTCAAATGGCAAGCTGACCCAAATACAGGGCTCGGGATCATCAATGCCATACAGCCACGTCAGTCGCTACTGACTCGTCCAGACCGTTACCATAAAGTGAAACCTGTCGCGGCTAATATCAGTCTGATTGTGATTGTGTTTGCGCCACTGCCTGAGCCTGCACCAGGTCTGATTGACCGTTATTTGGTGGCCTGTGCCGATGCCAACATTCCAGCACTTTTGGTGCTGAACAAAACCGATTTGCTCAAAGACAATGATCCGATTTTAGCGTTGATTGCAGAATATCAAGCCTTAGGCTATGAAGTGATGCAAACACAAGCCGATGGTGATTTAACCGCACTGACTCAGCGTTTAAAAAATGAAACTGTGGCTTTTGTTGGCCAGTCTGGTGTTGGTAAAAGCACTTTAATTAATGCCATAGTGCCTGACGCTGCACAAAAAACCAATGTGATTTCTGAAAACTCAGCCTTAGGACAGCACACCACGACCTCTACCCGTTTGATTGGCTTTGGCGAAGGCGCCTCGCTGATTGACTCACCGGGAATTCGTGAGTTTGGTTTATGGCACTTAGATGCGGACAAAGTACAACGCGGCTTTCCTGAAATTGAAAACTTGTTGGGCTACTGTCAGTTCCGTAACTGCACCCATAAACATGAAAAACAATGTGCTTTACGCTTAGCTGCGGCAAATGGTGAAATTTTAACGCGCCGTTTAGACAGCTATTTACGTCTGATTGATGAAATTGCTGAAGCTCAGCAAAAAAATTAATTTTTATTCAACCTTAGCCCTTGAAGCGGTGATTTTGATCACCATATTTTATAAGCTATACTCTCTAGCAATTTTTGAATTGTAATTTAGGTGACTTGTGGAACGTTGGTTCGAGTTTATGGGGAATCACCCCTTCTTATTTGGAACACTTGCGGTATTGGTTGTTTTGTTTTTCGTACTTGAAGGACAACGCAATGGTCGCAAAATTTCACCACAATCTTTAGGCATTTTAGTGAAAGCTAAAAATGCCATGTTGATTGACTTACGTGATGCCAAAGATTTCCGTGAAGGTCATATCAGTGGAAGTCGCAACATTCCCTACAGCCAAATTACAAAACATGCTGAAGAGTTAAAAGCTGCAGATCGTCCACTCGTCTTCATCTGTAATTTAGGCCAAGTGGCAGGTACTGCTTTACAACAAGTTGCACATACTGACAGCTATCGTTTAGATGGCGGGATTAGCAACTGGAAGGCTCAAGGCTTACCACTGGTTAAAGCTAAATAATTTGCACAAGGAGAAACTCATGGCTCAAGTCACTATTTACTCAACGACTGTATGTCCATATTGCGTTCGCGCAAAGCAGCTCCTTGAGCGTAAAGGCGTCGAATATAAAGAAATTAATTTATCTAAAGAAGCGCCAGAAGTCCGCATTGAATTGATGCAACGCACCAATCACCGTACGGTTCCACAAATTTTTATTGATGACCAATTTATTGGTGGCTTTGATCAACTTTATGCTTTAGAGCGTGAAGGCAAACTCGACCAACTATTGGCATAATTAGCTCAGCATATTAAGGATTAGAAAATGAGTGAAGCTCAACCACAACTTGCTTTAGAACGTATTTACACAAAAGATATTTCTTTTGAAGTCCCTGGGGCGCAAGTTTTTACCAAAGAGTGGCAACCAGAGTTGAACATCAACTTGTCATCTTCTGCTGAAAAAGTTGATCCAACTCACTACGAAGTTTCACTTAAAGTGGTTGTACAAGCAAACAATGCAGGCGACACGGCATTTATTGTCGATGTTACTCAAGCGGGTATTTTCCTTGTAGATGGTGTTGAAGAAGAACGTCTTCCGTACATCTTAGGTGCATATTGCCCGAACATCTTGTTCCCATTCCTTCGTGAAGCGGTGAATGATATGGTGACTAAAGGCAGCTTCCCGCAATTGTTACTTACACCAATTAACTTTGATGCTGAGTTCGAAGCAAATATGCAGCGTGCTCAAGCAGCTGCTGTTGAAGGTCAAGCTTAAAACTTTAAGCTCTTCATACATAAAAAAGACCGCTTTTGCGGTCTTTTTTATTGTACTGAATTATTTAAATGCTTTATGACCTTGCTGCTTAATGGCCTCAAACTTGGCTGAACTTTGTTTGGCTTCCGCAAGTTTCCCAGCATGTACCAAATGTTGAGCATGTTCAATTTCTTGGGTTAATGCATCAAACTTTTGTTCATATTGTTTCACTTTAACACTGTCTTTTGGTTGTTTCACCAAAGTGTCAGGCTTGTTTTGTTTGGCAGTTGCCGCGGCTTTTTGCATTTCAGTTAATGCGGTATTCGCCTCTGTGGCGGTCTTGGCTTGAGCAAAAGCTTTTGAGTTCTTCGCCAAAGATTTCATCGCACCTTCTAGCACTTCCGACGCTTGTGCAAGTCCTGCCAAACATAAACCACTGCTCAACAGCACAACCTTTAATAATGTTTTCATTCTTATTCCTATGAGTTTGCAAAAAAATGCAGCCTAAGGCTGCATTGAATATCGCAAAAATTAAGACCGATGTAAATTAAAAATCATCATCACTTTCAGGGTCTCGATGTAAAGCATCATGAATCGCTTCAACCAACTGTAAAGCAATTTCTTGTTTCGACGCTTTTTCCAAATCGCGCTTTTCCATTTTATAACTTTCTGCAAAAAAGACTGTCATCGCATTTTCATCAGAAGCAAAACCAATATCAGGACGTGACACATCATTACAGGCAATCATATCGAGCTTTTTCGCCACCAATTTACCTGCGGCATATTCCTCGACATTACGTGTTTCTGCTGCAAAACCCACCATGAATGGGCGTTTATCTTGCTGTGCAATGGTCGCCACAATATCAGGGTTTTTGATTAAAGAAACATTGAGCTCGTCCCCTGCTTTCTTAATCTTATGCTCTGCGACTTCTGCAACACGATAGTCCGCAACAGCAGCGGTCGCGATAAACACATCACAGCCTTCATCCAACATTTGCATGCTGGTATCCAGCATTTTCATAGCCGACGAAACATTGATTCGGCGTACACCGTTTGGTGTGTCTAAGCTGACGGGACCTGCAATTAAAGTCACTTTGGCTCCTGCCGCATAACAGGCGGCAGCAATGGCAAAGCCCATTTTTCCAGTACTGTGGTTGGAAATATAACGTACAGGATCAATCGCTTCACGCGTTGGCCCAGCAGTAATGGTGACTTTTTTACCCGCCAACATCCCAAATTTTTCAGCCATGGCACGCTGCGCTTTATGGAAGTATTCTGTCACTTGATGTGCCAAATCCTCAGGCTCAGGCATACGGCCTAACCCGACATCACCACAAGCTTGTGCACCTGCATCTGGCATGATCACATGCACACCATCTTCCACCAAAGTCGCTAAATTACGCTGTGTCGCTTTTGCTGCCCACATTTGTTGGTTCATGGCTGGTGCGACCCATACAGGGGCTTTGGTGGCTAAATATAAAGTAGAAAGCAGGTCATCGGCTAAACCCGCAGCAAACTTTGCAATGGTGTTGCAACTGGCAGGCGCAACCAAAAGCAGGTCTGCCCAGCGTGCCAGCTCAATATGCCCCATGCCCGCTTCGGCTTCAGGGTCGAGAAGTTCTGTATGGACGGGGTTGCCCGACAAAGCTTGAAAAGTTAGCGGCGTAATAAAAGCCTGTGCACCTTCGGTCATCACCACACGGACTTGAAAACCCGCATCTTTTAAACGGCGAACCAAAATGGCACTTTTATAGGCTGCAATACCGCCCGTAACAGCTAAAAGGATATTTTTATTTGGAATTACACTGAGATCAAAGCTCACGAACAGGCTACCTTTCTGTTGCAGTGGCGCTCACAATAGCATTAAATAGTCTCGTACCCAATCATCGATTGGGCCCTGTTTCTCAGATTAAGAATAAAAAAGTATAAAATAATGCACTTATCCATAAAAAAATGGCCTGAACAAGAGCGGCCACGTGAACGCTTATTACAACAAGGGCCTGCCAGCCTCTCCGATGCAGAACTGCTTGCTATTTTCATCCGTTCGGGTTCAACGCAACATTCTGCGGTCGAATTGGCACGTCTTTTGTTGCAACATTTTGGTAGTCTGAATGCGGTTTTTGATGCTGAACTGCCCGAGCTCAGCCAATTTCACGGCATTGGTCCGACCAAGTATTCACAATTAATGGCCGTCAAAGAATTGGGGCGACGCTACAGTAGCCAGGAACTCAAGCAACAAAAGTTGGAACTCAATCATTCAGCTCAATTGCTCAAGTTTTTACAGTATGAATTTTCAGGCGAGAACCAAGAAGTCTTTGCGGTGCTCTGCTTGGATGCACATTTAAGAAAAATAAACTTTAAAAAGTTGTTCTTTGGTGCAGTCAATTCTTGTGAAATATCGATCAACCAATTGCTCCGTTATTGTATTGCTCAACATGCTACCTTTGTCGTGATTGCCCATAACCATCCGCTTGGAAAAGCTCAACCCTCCACGGCGGACATCGAACTGACCGAACGCATTCTTCAAGCCAGTCAACTCGTGGACATTCAACTGATTGATCATTTCATTTTATCGCCCGAAGGTGCTTTTTCTTTTGCTGAACACAGCCTGATCCAATCCGTTTAAATATGCAGACAAATGATTGACAAATACCGCGACAAATATGAAGATCAAGCAAAATTTTAAAAGAATTCTAATCACATGATTGTGCGTGATCAGCCCAGTATTTTTAAGGTGCTTTTTTCATGGCGTGGCACCATTCTTCCCAAAGTTTTACCTCCTTTGGGTGTGGTCATGTTGGTCTCTGCCATTATTGGCATTTTGTCCTATGTCGGCTATTTCCACTTCCCTGAACTGCCTTTGGTCGGCTTCACCCTCATTGGGGTGGTACTTTCTATTTTCCTCGGCTTTAAAAATAGTGCCTGCTATGACCGTTGGTGGGAAGCGCGGAAGTTATGGGGCATTTTAATTGCCAACTCGCGTCACTTTGACCGTGACTGTCGTATCTTGACCCAAGGTCGTCGTGAACGTGTGATTCAACATGTAATTGTCTTTGCCAATGTCTTACGCGACCGTTTACGCCATCAAACAGCCAATCCAACAGAACTGGTAGAAACTAGTGGCTTAAGTCAAAATGCACTGACTCAGCTGTATCAACAAGCCAATGCCCCGCAGTACACGCTCAGTTTGATTCAGTGGGAATTAATGCAGGCATTAAAAGAAGGTGAAATTAGCGACATTGTGTATGCACAGCTGAATCAGCATGTTGCTGACTTGAGTGTGGTACAAACTGGTTGTGACCGTATTGCGACAACGCCGCTACCTTTTGCCTACTCGGTATTACTCAATCGTACGGTGTATTTTTTCTGTCTCATTTTACCGTTTAGCTTAGGCTCAACCTTGGGTATTTTCACCCCGCTATTGGTTGGTGTGTTGGCCTATACTTTCTTAGGACTCGATGCTTTGAGTTCGGAAATTGAAGAACCTTTCGGAACACAAAGTAATGACTTGCCGCTGGACTCGATGGTACGTACCATCGAAATTGAACTGCTTGGGACTTTAGGTAAACCGACCCCTCCACCCATTCAAGCACAAGACAATAACTTACTCTAATCGAGCGCACCCTTACCTTCTCTTAGGCTAGATAGCTCTTGGAGAAGGTGGGAATGACCAGTACTCTTTAAACAAAACTTTCCCAAATCCCCACTTGTCCGTCTTTGACTCTGGGAATATTGCCCAACTTAATCCACGGCATATTGTCGCCATGAAAGTCACTCCCGACCGATACTTTTAAACCATGCTCGGCAATCATCCGATCCACCATTTGACGGGTAGATGTCGGTTCGACATTGGGCGGTAATTCAACTGCATCTCCACCAAACTGCGCAAATATTTCAATCAGATAACGAATGTTCGTAGCAGATAAATCATACCGTGTCGGATGCGCCAAGACTGCAAAACCACCACTGGCATGAATCACTTGAATGGTTTCTTCTAAGCCCAGCCCATCAAATTTCACGTAGGCTTTCTTGCCTTCCTTAATATATTTATCAAACGCTTGTTGCGCACGACTCACATACTTTTTTTCAACCAAGGTCTTGGCAATATGGGTTCGAGTCACACGGTCAGGCATCTGTTCAACTTTCGCTAAAACATCGAGATAAATATCTTCACCAATCAATGGAATCAACAAATCACAGATTTGCTTAGCACGTCGCGCACGGATTTGTTTTTGCTGTTCAAGGCATTTTTGCAGTGGTTCTAAGTCTTGCATATTCAATGCAACCACATGCACACCATAGTTTTTCTGGGTTGAGGGTCTCGACCACTGGCTCGAAATTTCTACACCCGAAATAATACGCATCGCATGCGACTTTGCAGCCAACTCTGCCAACGCGAGACCATCCATGGTGTCATGGTCTGTCAAAGCCAAGGTGTGGATGCCTTTTCCCGCTGCAGCATCAACCAATTGCTTCGGTGTGAAAGTACCATCAGAAATATTGCTGTGAGTATGTAAATCTACGCCTTCCATCACTTATACTAGCTATTTATTTGAACAGATTTAGATACTCTAACATGAAAGCACTTTTAGACTTTGTGCCGCTGATAATTTTCTTTTATTTATATAAAACTGTAGATCCTAAAAATACTGATCACCCATTGCTCCAATTGATTGGTTCTGCTGGGGGTGTCGATAATAATAATATTCTTGTAGCGACCACAGGTTTGATCATTTCGATGCTGGTGGTTTACGGCGCACTGTTCTTCATGCAAAAGTTCCGTTTAGACAAACAACAGTGGATTGTGTTGTTTATGACGGTTATTTTCGGCGGTGTCACCTTAATGCTGTCGGATGACTTTTACATCAAACTCAAAGCGGCCTTACTGAATATTATTTTCTCAGGCGCTTTCTTACTTTCTCCTTATTTTGGCAAAGAACGTAAACCGCTGATCAAACGCTTGTTCGGCCCAATCTTCAATTTATCCGACTCGGGTTGGATAAATTTAAACTTTGCATGGGCTGCTATGTTTGCCCTCATGTCTTTTTTACACGTATTTTTCGCATTTTTATTTATGGACGGAAAATATTGGGGAGAATTCACGGCTTTTGGTGACATGATCGTGATGTTTTCCTTTATCATTATTCAGTTTATTGTATTGCGTAAATACTTTAAATCTTCTGAAGAGTAATTTAGCCAGAACATACATCGAGAACTCTTATGCCGCTATTCGTCGTCACATGTACCGATCAAGAAGGTACAGTCGAAAAACGTCTTGCTACACGTCCAGAACATCTTGCTCGTTTACAAAAGCTCAATGATGAAGGTCGTTTAATTGTTGCAGGAGCGATGCCGAAAGATCCAAGCAATCCGCAAGCAGGCTTTTACGGCAGTACAATCATTGTTGATTTTGACTCACGTGAAGCACTCGATGTCTGGTTACAGGAAGAGCCATTCTTAAAAGCAGGGGTTTATCGTCAGATTGATGTTAAACCATTTAATAAAGCATTCCCTCAAGGATAAGGTCATGCGCGTTGTTGTCACAAGCTTATTGGGCTTATCTCTTCTTTCTTCTATGGCGTGGGCCGTTGAAACCGCTCCTGCCCCGAGTGTAGCCCCTGCTGTACCAGCAACGACTGCCGCACCTGTTCAAGTGCAAGGCAGTACAACTCAGCCGAAAATCATTCCTGCGGTGGCCACAGTTAGCCCAACAGGTCAACCACAAGAAGCCAAACCTCTCACCGCTGAACAACTTGCCAAAAACAAAGCATTGCAAGATGCCAAAGTCAAAGCACTGGTCAAAGACCAAGCTTCACGTCTTGCACAATTGGAAAAAGCCAATCTTGATGCTTTGGCGCAAAACCAAGAGCTACAACTCAAAAATGATAGCCTCGGTGTACAAGTTCAAGTCTTACAAAGCGAACGCAGTGCGCAAATGTTTCTCTACGGCGCGGCGACCATCGCTGTTGGCGTATTACTGGGCTTCTTAATTGCCAGTTACGTTTATACCAAACGTCGTCGTCAGTGGTAAGCTAAGCCCTATTGAAAACAATAGGGTGCTGTGGTTGTGTCGCGTGCAATTCAAACTGCCGATTTAGAGTGGCAACAGATTGATGGCATAGATGTGCCAGTCTCAAAACAATTTGGCGATGTCTATTTTTCCAAAGACAATGGCCTACTCGAAACTCGCCATGTGTTTTTAAATGGCAATGATTTACCTGAGCGTCTGTCCAATCTTCAGCCCTTTGAATATTTTAGTGTTGGTGAAACAGGCTTTGGCACAGGGCTCAACATCTTGGCGCTTTGGCAACTTTGGCAACAGGTTCGCCCAAATAACCACAGCCACCTTCATGCCATTTCAGTTGAGAAATTTCCGCTGTCTAAAACGGATCTAATACGCGCACTCAATGTCTGGCCTGAACTCAAACCGATCGCCGATCAACTGATCGCACAGTATCCGCATCCGATTGCAGGTTGTCATCGCCTGAGCTTCCCTGAGGAAGGTTTTAGCCTTGACCTTTGGTTAGGCGATGCTCAAGATGTTTTCCCCAGTATGGCAAAAACCAGTAGTGTTAATGCATGGTTCCTCGATGGTTTCGCGCCTGCCTGTAACCCAGACATATGGGAAGAGCAAGTGCTGAATCACATCGTTCGCTTATCTGGTATTGGAACGACATTTTCTTCATTTAGTGTCGCAGGCGTGCTCAAACGTGGTTTAACACAGCATGGTATTTCTATTTCACGTCCGCGTGGCTATAAGCATAAACGCGAAATGCTCAAAGCCATCTGGTTAGCTGCTGAGCCTGAAAATACATCAGACGCTGTAGATACCAAATCAGTATTAAATCAAAATCAACCTGATCAAGTACCACACGCTTTTAAACAACGCCAAATTGCTATCATTGGCGCAGGGATTGCAGGTTTAACTAGTGCATGGGCCTTTGCTGAGCGCGGACACCAAGTCACGCTCTACGACCAATCTGAGCCACTTGCAGGAGGTTCAGGCAATCCGCTGGCCTTACTCAACCCCAAACTTTGTCCGATTGAACAAAGTCATGAACATTTAATGACTTTGGCTTGGCAACATGCTTTACAGCACTATCCCAAGTTTCAGGCTTTTCGCCCCATTCAAGTACATCAACTGGCGCTGAAAAAAGCCGAAGACTTACTCGATCTCGAACAACAATACCCTGCGGGTCTTCTGACAGCCGAAACCGCTGCTGATTCTGCGTTAATCACTGAATATCCCAGTCTAAATTTAACCGAAGCCGGCGCTGTCTCACCACATCAACTCAAAGATCAAATCTTAGCGCATCCGCTCATTCAGTTCGTACAAGCCAACATTACTCAAATCCACCCAGAGCACAATGAACTTTTCAATGAACAAGCCCAATCTTTAGGTCAGTTTGATCATGTCATTGTGTGTTGTGCACGCCAGACGGCTGCTTTCTTTGAGCAATATCCTGTGCTGAAGCCCATTCGCGGACAAGTCAGTTGGGTGGAGAATACTGCACAACCTTTGGCCCTCGATCAAGCCTATAGCTATGGCGGCTACTGTATGCAGCTTGATGCTCAACAGTTCATTTTAGGTGCATCCTTCCATCCCAATCGGGACGACAGCGATGTTTTGCTTGAAGACCATGTGCGTAACTACGAGCTTATCCACAGTGTCTTTCCACATTATGCACAATCGCTTCCAGATGTGAGGACTTGGCAAGGCCGTGCATCCGTTCGCGCGCAAAGTTTGGACTATTTTCCAGTCCTTGGAAAAATGTCTGAACAGACTGAAATTTATAGCTTTGCTGGCTTGGGTTCTAAAGGCTTTTTGTTTGCCCCTTTATGTAGTGAAATTTTAGCGGCACAGATACTAAAAGAGGCCTGCCCTGTTCCTGAGTCATTGCTACAAAAGCTCAGTCCGACCCGATTCCAGAAAAAGCTCAAAGCTAAAAAGCCTTATTTTAAAGCGCAGTCTTAGTTCTGCTTATGACTCAAGTACAGCGTATGGCGCTATAAATAGAGAAATGTAAATTTCTAAGACATTAAAAAAGCGCCTTACGGCGCTTTTTTTGCTTCTGCTTAATTACTTTGTTCTAAGGCTAAACCAGCATCACGAGCAGCACGGGTACCCCCCATTAAAATCACATACTCACGCTCACTGTCAAAACCTTCGAGTAACTCTGCAGCACGTGGCGCTTTACTACCGCCACCACATAAAATGTAAATCGGTTGATCCGTCGACACTTGAGTAAGGCTCTGTGCTGAAAGTTCTGTGATTGGCTGATTAATCGCCCCTTTCACGTGTGCTTCAGCATAAGCACTTGAATCGCGTACATCCCAGATGATCGCATCCTCTGGGAACTCAAATGTTGTAATTTCTTGTTTACGGATCATTGCGCACTCCTTTGATGTAAACAACACTTGGCAAATGAAGAAAACATCCCTAGCATCTCAGATATTCTTTCCATTTGTAAAGGTTTAATCCATGCCATCTTTTGATATTGTTTCAGAATTAGAAATTTTTGAAGTAAATCATGCCGTTCAGAACACCCAAAAGGAAATCGCAACCCGTTTCGACTTCCGTGGTCAGGACGTTTCAATTGAACTCAATGAAAAAAACAAAGAAATCAAAATCTCAACTGAAAGTGATTTCCAGTGTGAACAAGTGTACACCATGTTAGAGAATCATTTCTTTAAGCGTAAAGTCGATATTCAAGCGCTTGATCCACAAAAAATGACTGCTTCAGGTAAAAATGTACTTCAAGTGGTGAAATTAAAAGACGGACTTGACTCAGATACCGCAAAAAAAATTAACAAGGCCATTAAAGAAAGCGGCATTAAAGTGCAATCTTCAATTCAAGGCGACAAAATTCGTGTGACTGATAAAAAGCGCGATACATTACAGCAAGTAATGACCTTTTTAAAAGAACAACAATTTGGTCTGCCTTTACAATTCAATAACTTTAAAGACTAATACTCTTGTTTGATCATTTGAGGTAACTATGCCAAAGGCCAATCGCTTATCAAAACTTGTAAAAACCACGTCACGCTTGCCGAAAGCGTTGCGTACGCGATTATGGAGTCAAGCTTTTGGTCGCATAGTTCCCATGGTCGGCAGTGCCAATATTCGTTATTTACAAGTCAGTCACAGCGAAGTCGTGGTCAAAATCGAAAATCACCGTGCCATGCAAAACCATATTGGTCAATTGCATGCCTGTGCCATGGCCTTAATTGCTGAAACGGCGACAGGTTTTGTAACAGGGATGAATGTGCCTGATCATTGCATCGTTCTGATTAAAAGCATGCACGTTGACTTTAAACGTCCGAGTAAAGGTGCCATGACAGCCACAGCCACCTTAACACCAGAACAACAGCAACTGATGCAAACCACCGCCAAGGGTGAAACTTTAGTTTCTGTGACAGTGATAGATGAATCGGGTGAAGCACCTGTTCAATGTGAAATGTTATGGGCATGGCTCGACAAAGCATCATTAAAAAAGTAAAAATGTAAATATAACTTACTGTTTGGTAAGTATAAAATTTACAACAATACGCTAAAGCTGCGACTAAAACTTACTATATCTTTGTTTCGACTCGGCTCAAAATCATGCTACATAATATGAATATTTGAGCTGACTTGATGAAAAAAAGACTAATTTTAACGACTGCCTTATTTTCTTTAGGGCTGATGGCCTGCCAACAGCACAATCCCGCCAATACATTGGTTTCAACAACGCCGAATCACCCTTCGACCTCTGCCCTGACCGAACAAAATAAAAAAATTGTAGTGGACTTTTATGAAGGGGTTTTTAGCAAACATCAGGTTCAAACCTATTCTGACCGCTATATTGGTATACAATACATTCAACATAATCCCTATGTTGCAGACGGCAAAGCGCCTTTTGTAAACTACTTCACCCAGTACTTTAAAGAACATCCAGATGCAAAAAACACCATCAAGCGTGTCGTAGCCGAAGGTGATTTGGTGGTGCTGCATGTACATTCCACTCAAAATGCACAAGATCGTGGTGAGGCCGTTGTCGATATTTTCCGCGTCGAACAAGGCAAAATTGTAGAACATTGGGATGTGATACAAAGCATTCCCGCGGAGTCCGCCAACCGCAATAGTATGTTTTAATCCATCGGACTGTATGGAATAACAATAAAAAAGCCAGTGATTACACTGGCTTTTTGCAGACTGAATCAAACCTTAGTTGGATTGGCTCGCAAGAAACTTTTCTTTAACATCCGCTGGAATCTGACGTTTATTGCCTTTGACATCAACCGCAACAAAGGTAAATACACCTTCAGTCACACGTACAGGTGGACGTGAACTGTCATGGCTATCCCACACTTCAATTTCCATCTGAATAGACGTATTGCCCACTTTTAACAGTTTGGTATAACAACTGATGACATCGCCAACTTTCACTGGAACTAAGAACGTCATCTGATTAATTGAAATCGTTGCACAGCGTCCCTTACTAAAACGTTCTGCGTGAATTGCACCCGCCAAATCCATTTGTGACACAATCCAACCACCAAAAACATCTCCACTCCAGTTGGTATCGGCTGGCATTGCAATTGTCTGAAGAGACAACATTCCTTCTGGTTTCACATGAATCTCTGACACGTTGACTCCAATTTGCGTTATGACTGGGCTTGCAACTGTTGATCTAACCATTGTTGCAATTGTGGCGCACGAAGCGCACCGCTTATTCTAGCAATTTCCGTGGTTTTATTCATTAAAACTAGGGTCGGAATGCTGCGTACGTTAAATGCACTGCTCAATCGCGGAGACTCTTCGGTATTAATTTTGGCAAAAATAACCTGCGAATTTTGCTTGGCCACTTCAGCAAAGTGCGGAGCCATCATTTTACATGGACCACACCACTCGGCCCATAAATCAATAAATACAGGCAAATCACTATGGCTAATGAACTGGCTAAAATTCTGCTCATTCAATTCAATCGGTGCCGCAGGTAACAGCGCTGCGTGGCATTGGCCACAGCTCGGATTAGCACTCAATTTCTCTTCAGGCACACGATTTTTGGCTAAACAAGTAGGACAGACGATAATCATTTAGTTGACTCCAATATGTTGATGTAAGAATTCTAATTGGGTCGAAATGGCTTTTTCAAACCAACTGGCATGATAAATATCAAAATGCTGCATCTCCCATTCATGATATTGAACAAAAGGGGCAATATTGGTCGCGGCTTCACGACTGGATTCAATCGGAATTAAACTATCATGCTTGGCGGCAATGAAAAGTACAGGAATATTAATTTGTCTGACATTTTGAATCGGACGATAACGAATTAAATTAAAAAAGAGTCGGGCAGGTATCTCCCCACTCCAATAATAATCAGGATTAATAATCGAACGATACCCCAAATAGGCATCTTGCGTCGGTAAAAAACATAACTCTCGTGGATCAACCACAGGTAAAGTGGTCGGGGACATCCCCACTTTTCCACCCATATAATCTTGGCTGGATAGTTTTAAGGCTTTGGGGAACTGTTGCAAAGGATATAACTTAGCACTGGCTGCCCCATCCACAAAAGGCACTTGCGCCATCACGGCCTGTACATTTTTGAACTCTGCCGCTATATCGAGCACATAACCACCACTGAGCGCCGTCCCCCACAACACGATCCGTCGACTATCGATCGACTTACGTTCTTTGAGGTGGTTAATCATGGTCCGCCAATCTTCAAGCTGCTTCTTAATCGAGACCAGTTCTCGTGGACGTCCGGTACTACCGCCCCAATAACGGTAGTCAAATAACACGACTGCATAACCCGCTTGTGCAAAACGTTGTGCAAATTGGATCAGTTTGAATTGGCGAAGCCCAGCCAAACCATGGGCCATCAAAATCACTGCTGGCTTTTCTTCGGTTTTC
This sequence comes from Acinetobacter sp. MF4640, assembly GCF_002018895.1. Classification (NCBI taxonomy): domain Bacteria; kingdom Pseudomonadati; phylum Pseudomonadota; class Gammaproteobacteria; order Moraxellales; family Moraxellaceae; genus Acinetobacter; species Acinetobacter sp. MF4640. The sequence goes on from NZ_MVOM01000059.1 coordinate 17,209, forward strand.
GGACGATAGAAATCCGCAGCAATGACCTCTTGGCCACTTTTGACATATAGCGGTTCAACGGTATAGGCGTGCATACCTGCTCCATTGCGTTATTTTATGGTTGTAATCGCTTATAAATATTTCAACAGCATAGGCTGAACTTTCAGCTTAATGCTATCATAAAGCATATCTCGATTAGTTTAATTTTGGAGTGACAGCATGAGCGAAAATGTAGGCTTTGCAGGTCAAATTGGCCCAGAACATTTGGTTCAAGTGGTTGAAAAAGGGTTTAAATCTGTGATCAATAACCGTCCAGATATGGAAGGTGGCCCAGAACAACCAACCAGCGCTCAAATTGAAGAAGCAGCACGTGTTGCAGGCCTCGATTATGTCTATCAACCTGTGGTTGCAGGGCAAATCACAGAAATGGATGTACGCACTTTTGCTAATCATTTCAATGAGCTACCAAAACCTGTTTTAATGTTCTGCCGTACAGGCAATCGCTCAAACAACTTATACCAACTAGCGAAGCAAATGGACCTGTTAGATGACTAAACGGTTGTTTAAAAGTGTTATCTGCACTGCTCTAATTTTAACGAGCAGTGCATTATGGGCGACAACGAACAACCTGAGTCAAGCACTCAGCCCACAGCTCAGCGTTTCAGGGGAAATGACCCAAGACAAGTTTCAACAGTTGATAAAACAAGGTTTTAAGTCGGTCATTGTCAACCGACCAGATCAAGAACAAGGTAATACCGTTCGCGTTGATCAACTACGTAATATTGCGGAACAGTCCAAAGTCAGCGTAATTTACCAACCGGTTACCAGCAGTAAAATTTCTGAAACAGACGTGGTCGAATTTGCTAAATATTATAATGAATTGCCCAAGCCTATTTTAATGGTCTGTAAGAGTGGTGCTCGCTCTAGTCTGCTGTTCAATCAGGCAAAACAACGAGGATTACTCCATGAATAAACTGTTGCTGCTTTTACTCTGCTGTACCTTAATGACAGCATGTAGTTCAATGAATGTACGTCCTACCGTTGGGGTAAGCGTTGGTACTGGCTTATAAGTCAAATGAAAGTAAAGACGGCATCTAGTGCCGTTTTTTACAAAATATAATCATCTACAGCCCTGAATATGTTAACTATAGAGTATGTCTCGCTTAGATAAACGTTTGCTTATGTATGATCTGATTATTATTGGGGCTGGAACTGCGGGTATCGCAGCCTACCAACAAGCCGTGAAGTCCACACAAAATCTATTAATCATTAATGATGGGTCATGGGACACCACCTGTGCACGTGTCGGCTGCATGCCGTCAAAAGTGCTAATTTCTACAGCAAATCGCATGCATGATATTCAACATGCGGATCGTGTGGGATTGCAAGTAGAGTCAAAAATAGACCGCAGTCAGGTCATGCAACACGTACAAAAACTCCGTGATCGCTTTACTCATAGTACCCTTAAAACCGTAGAGAGCTGGCCTGAGTCCCATAAAATTCAGGGCCGTGCTCGCTTTCTCGATTCAAAAACAGTCGAAGTTAATGGGCAACATTACCAAGCCAAAAGCTTTATTTTAGCTGTAGGCTCCACCCCTAGCTTTGACCCAGCATGGAAGGATGAACTTGGTGATCGACTCATCACCTCCGATCAAATCTTTGAACTCAATGCTTTACCCAAATCTTTAGCGGTGATTGGGAGCGGCGTCATCGCGATTGAACTTGCGCAAGCCATGCAACGACTTGGCGTCAATACCACAGTCTTTGCACGTAGTCGTAAAGTCGGCGTTCTGACCAGTCCTAAATTGCAGCAGTTGGCACAAACAGAAATTAGCGCTGAACTTGAGATCAAATTTGAGGTTTTACCTACAGAAGTAAATTATACAAACGATCAAGTCGAACTTAGTTTTACTGAAAATGGTCAGCCTAAAACACTTAACATCGATTATTTACTGGTCGCTACTGGACGAAGCAGCCTTTTAAATACCCTTCAACTCAAAAATATCGACACCTCATTCACAGACTTAAAACATTTACCTGTTGATCCTGAGACCAAACAACTCGCCGACTATCCGATTTTTATCATTGGCGATGCACATACCGAAACTCCATTACAACATGAAGCCGCTCACGAAGGTAAGGTCTCAGTCAAAAATGCATTGAACTTTCCCACTATAGAATCATGTAAGACCCTAACGCCCTTAGGCATCGTTTTTAGTAGCCCAGAAATGGCAATGGTTGGACAAAACTTTAAGCAACTACAAAGTGCACCTATCGATTTTGTAATCGGCGAAGTATCTTATGCTAAACAAGGACGTGCATTGGTTCTGGGTAAGAACCATGGAGCCATTGAGGTCTATGTGGATAACACCAGCCGAAAACTAATTGGTGCTGAATTACTCACAGAGTCTACTGAACATTTGGCCCATTTACTGGCATGGATGATTGCAGAACAACTGACCGTCGATGAAATTTTAGAAAAACCGTTTTATCACCCGACCCTTGAAGAAGGTTTAAGAACGGCATTAAAACATGCACGCCGGCAGCTTAATACCTAAGCTGCGAAATTCATGATTCATATTCTTTTAATAAGGTTTTCTGTGTGCAATTAAACGATTTCATCAACGCTGTGTAGCAAGCTATAAACTATTCGCTGCATGCGTTGATTTAATTACAAGACACACGCTTAATAGATTTTCGGTAAAGTTCTTATTTTAGTGCGTAACTTAACGAATCTAAAACATATTAATACCCGTAATAAACCATGTGTTGTAATACATAAGTCAGTAATTCCCGATCCATTTTCGCTTCAGCAATAGCTATTCCCTTCAAATAATTGTTTACTTGGCAAATAATTCCATCATATTCTTGCTTTTGTTTAGAGAATAAATTTATTAAGATTATAGAAAGCATGCCAACAAAACAAGTTAAAGCACATCAAGAAAACTTAAAAGATGCTCTATAATCTCTTGTAAATAAGACATAAAAGCCAGCAAATACTGGCTTTTTAGCATTTAGACCCTTATAGATAGCTTATTTTCGGCTCTTTTCATCTGTTTACTTCTTCTTATTTTTCCCTATTAAATTTTAAAGGCTATGTTTTAGCCGCGTCTTCTTATTCTTCCCTAGTATTTCAGCATAAAAAAATCCCCCTAACTATTAAGTTAGGGGGATTTAGAATTAATGAGCTGGCGATGACTTACTCTCACATGGATAACTCCACACTACCATCAGCGCTAAGAGGTTTCACTTCTGAGTTCGGGAAGGGATCAGGTGGTTCACTCTTGCTATTGTCGCCAGCACAACTGTTTATGACTATTCGTTGGGTCTTATTTACACATTGTGTATGCCTAACTTTCATCAAATGAGTTATTAACAG
>NZ_MVOM01000060.1:0-19207 GCF_002018895.1 Acinetobacter sp. MF4640
AAGTGAAGGAGCTGTCTGCTGAAATGCTGAACTTAAATTCTGAGAAAAAGTCATAAAAAAATGAGCGTATCTGGATACGCTCATTTTTACCGCATTTCAGCTATTTTGTCTTAACTGATCAGCATTACATCGATGATGGGCTTTTTTTGTGTTTACAACGATATTATTTTGCTAACACCTTATAGCATTCAGCAATTTCAATTGAAACCTCACCCTCACGGAAGTCCGCAGCCGCTCGATTGGCGATGCTATTTTTTTCATAATAGTTATTCAAATACGCTTTATAGATATTGGTCCACTTTACCCCTGCACCAGAAAAATCACTGAGGGAAATATAAGCACTTTCATTAACATTAGCAGACAATAAATTACCAAGATTAACGCGCGCCCCACCAATTACTGTAGAGGTTTGTTTTCCTTCACTATTTACATCACTCACAATATTGGTATTTGCGCCAATAACTGCGCCATCAATTTTATCAAAGATAGGATTTGCCAAGAGGATACGGAAGGTTACAGCTTTATTTGAAGTATCTGTCGCACCCAGTGTTCCAATTCGGTACTGTACTTGATTGTTATCTGTCGTTAAGGTTGCACCCGTTGTTAATAGCGGTGTACATGCTGTCGTTTTATTACTAGCGGACTGCATATCAGTACGAATATCTCCCGACTCATCAATTGCAATACCTAAAGCCACGCTATCGCTAGAGTTTTTAGCCTTAAAAATTAAGTTGGCATACAGTGGGAATATATACTTCTGCCCAGCCGCTACATTGCTCTTAGACTTAAATACATCATTATCTAAATAGCCAATTGGAAAAATTTTAAAGGCATCAAATGAACCTTTGAAGGTATCTGTGCCATAGTTTTGCTGCCATAAACCATAGGACGATGGGCTAGCATTTGGATCCTTGGTTAATTGTTTATAAAATTTTTCCGTCCCTGCAATCAAATAATCATTAAACAGCTTGCCTTGAGTAATGGTGAAATCATCAGAATTTGGGTCTGTCAGATTAAACTTAAACGGTTGCTGAATACTTTTAGTTAAGGGGTTAATCCAAGACGTTTGTGCTAAAGCATTCATTTTGGCAGGTTCAATATTTTTCAGTAAATCGACCGTCACACTGGTTGCCAAATCACTGCCTAATTGTTCTTTTAATGGTCCACGCCACTGTACACCTGAACCAAAGGTATAACCTTGTCGATCCGTTAGAATAATAAAGCTTCCAATTAAATGACGAAGATTAGCAGGACTAGTCTTACAGTCTGTAGCATTACAACCATATAAGCCTTGCGGTAAACCAATCCCTGTCTTGTCCGATAGAGCATTTGCAAAAATCGGGAAGTCAGCTTGGTAGGTGGCAGAGTTATTCATAAGCACCAATGTTTGGACCACTTTAAAAGCATCCTCATTGCTGATTTGGCTGACATCAATCCATGGTCGGATTTTATCGACATACGCTCCCGAAGCATAATCTTCAGCACTAATTGATGCCAAGAGAAGTGATAAGTCTGCTTTTTTAGAGGCTAAAATACCAAAAGGTTGTACATCACCAACCACACCCGCGCCACGCTCTAGACCTAAAGCTTGAAAAATTTTCGCCAAAGCCATCGCAATTTTTACGGTCTTATCGTTTGGACTCAAACTGGTTGCAGCCGTTCCACCATTTAGCCCTTTTGCCATATCTAAAATACTAAGGCGTGGCAGTGAGGCTGAAACCGTACTCACATTGCCAATTTCAGACAAAGGAACTGTACCGAGTTCGACTTGTTTATCCGAACTTCCAGTCAACAAGAAGTGAATTTTGTCCCCTTCAGAGCATCGGCCTGTTGCCGCATTGGTTTTCGGCTCCATCAGAGTCATATACGTATTATCGGGGTCGCTACTACAGACAAAGTTAATTCCATCAACAGGGTAATCTAAGGCAAACTCAACACAGTTTTTATCTTTCAGCAAACAGCTTCCGTTGACAGAATTCACTTGATTCGGCTCTGGATTCACATTGGCACTTTCTCCACCACAACCAGCTAAGGCAACAACCAATGTCGACAAGGTAAATGGCCATAAAATTTGTTTTTTCATTTTCATACTCTATTTATTTTTAGCGAATTGCGATTAATTTTAACTGACCGTGATTGATTAGAACTTTATGTTCGACATCTACAGCAGAAGAGAGTGGTGTCAACAGTAAGTAATGGCTTTGCTCAGGTACATGTAAAATACCTGCGATCATTTCATGCGATAGCATAGAGGGTGAGTTTTCATCATTTTTAAACCCTCCTACCCCTTCAAGCACACAGGCATTTTGGTCTAAGAACACAGCAAAAGGCCAATAAAATGTGGGATCATTTTGTGTAGATGCATACGAATTTAATTGAATATTTTGAATATTGCTGTCCACTTTGATGATTTCAAATTCAAAATTTTCTTTGATCGGCTTTTTCGGCCAAACATTAATATCGTGATTGGCTTGTAAGCTTTTTGCTTTTTTCAGCTTTTTATCCTTAAAACAAGTTTGTCCTAAGCTAGTGATCGTGTCTTGTTGTGACATTCGGTAATAGGTCGATGCTAAGGCAATCGGTGCTAAATTGTCTTTTTGCTTGGGTTTAAACATAGCGTTAAGGACAGATTTACTCACTCCTTTTTCTCGCTCAATGACCTGAAAGCGAGTCGCTCCAGTTTTATGATCAATCACCCCTTCAGGCATGGTATAAAAACGGCGTTTGCCTTCTAAGTTAAATTCACGGTCTTCTAAATATTCGTTGCGAACGTAATCAGTTCCATCCATTTGATTAAACATGTTTGAGGATGCATCTGGTTTTTCTGCACTTACCGAATCCGTATGCGTTATGCTTTGAGGCGTTGATGCAGGCTTAATGGTTTGAGTACTACTCACTGGGGCTTGCGGAATCTGCTGACTGGTTTCAATCACTTTTTGTTGAACCAGCACCTTAGTCTCAGTTTTACTTAATGGACGCTCAGCCTGAATCACTGTAGAAGAAGTAACTTGTTTCTCAGCAGAAAGTTTCTTTTTTGGCGCAGGCTTTGTATCTGGTAAATGAGCCTTCATTTCGGTTACAGGCTGTATCGGCTGTGGTGCAGACTCCTGAGCGGGCATTAGTACTGGTACTTTGACTTCAGAGACTTCACGCGTTCCCTTTTCTTCCTGCTTACGGCCCTGTTTCACTTGCTTTTCTGGGGACTCACTGGCTTTGCCTTGTACCACCATCGGTCTACCATCTGGACCAATAATCGTAAAAAACTCTCCCGCAAAACTTGCACTCGAAATCCAACCCAATAAGCATAGTGATGAGGGCAATAAAATCCTTTTTATTGTATTCAATGTGCTTACCACCGTGTTCTATAGTTCAACCCTAAAATCGTAATGGTTGTATCTGTTTTTACATTTAAACCGGCATACGGGTTTAATAAAATATTATTTACCCCAGTTTGGTTCGCTAAGCTACTAGAATTTGCAGGAATTTTATCTCGGCTTTGCAAAAAACCAATCGATAGATCTAAATCAGTATCTGCATCAAAACGATAACCAACACCCAAACCAAACAAGCGTGCATTGTTAATCGGCACCATGGTATTCCGTTTATCATCAGGGATCGCACTGGTCCGTGGCTCATAGCCTGCACGGAGTTTTAAACGATCTGTTGCTGAATATTCAATCCCAATACCGTAGTTCCACGGTGACTCAAATGCCAAAGGCAAAGCCAAACTACTATCGGAGATATTGGCTGAAAGCAATTTTGCAATTTTGAGCGCCGAAACTTGACGGTCAAATTCAAATTTAAATTTGTCCCATGCTTTATAGTCGGTCCATCCCACATCAACATTGACTTGTAAATCGGGTAAAAGTTTATATTTAATACCCGCTTGGAAATGTGCTGGATATTCTAAATCCATTGATACCAGACCCGACTCACTGGCTGGTACAGAACTTGGAAAACCTAAAACTGCAGCCAGAATCTGCCCTGTTGGGGAGGACATCAACCCCTTAATGAGTTCTTGTGGTGCTTTAGCATTGTCTATGTGATATTTACCTTTCATCTGCATTTTGGCAGCACTTTGATAAACTACACCAAAACTAAAATCTTCTGTCGGCTCCCACAGCACACCCAAATTATAGCTTGGGCTCAGAGACTGTTCTGCTGAAAGTTCGAGTTGGCCAAAGCGCCCAAAAGGATTCATTCCCTCTTCAGCATTACACATGCCCAGCAAGAGAATGTCAGTAATCACATCAGAGTTTTCTTTAAACGGGGTACAGACCACATCATCAATCATCCGCAGCATCCCAATCAACTCATTGGGAAAACGTAGATCATTTTTTAATGCCAAAGCTTGATAAGACATCCCAATTGAACCACCAATGGAAAGCTGATCATTGATTTGGAAGGCCATAGACGGTGATAAATAGGTGATCCGTTCTAGCGCAACTTGTTGACCCATAAAGTTGCCAGGATTGCCATCTTCCGCACCGAATCCTGCAATTAATGGCGCATACATGGCAGTTGCAAACGTCATTTTAGATCCCGGCGGATTATATGCTATACCCGCAGTCGGGGCAGCCACAGGCATACCTTTACCCAAGTCCACCATTTTCTTCAAACCAGGTACATATAAGCTCGGGTATTCAACATCACCGCGGACGGGCCCTTTAAAGTCGGTACAGATATCGGCATCAACTTCAGGCCCATCATTACAAACAATTGGGTCATCTGAATAGCCAAATACGTTATAACCTGCAGGAACAGAGAACTCCCGCTCGATATTAAAATCAGCGAGAATACCCTGTACATCCGTTTGCAAACCTTCAATTTTGGTCAGTGCTGCTGGGTTAAAGTGAATAGCACTGATTCCAGGTGGATCAGCAGTGACTGCATTGCCCATAGCCAAAGAGCGAATATCAACTGATAAGTTTTGCCCTAATGCAGCAAAGGTAACACTAGAATAGCCCGTTAATAATATGGCAGACACCAAAGGGCTAAGTCGGATATTTTTCATACGACTCCCCTATTATTTAAGCTTTTTTCCAAAACCAAGAATATCTAACGGGAAAGACAACCCTAATGACACATCAGGTGCATCTTCTGTTAAACCAAGGCCAACCGTCCCATTCACAATTGTTTCAGGTGAAACGCGTACACCTAAGGAAATCGCAAAAGTTGAACTGGTTTGATCTGCTGGAGAGTAACTTTCCCCCGAGCTATAGGTAAATTCAGCCCCAGTATTGAAACTTTGTTGGTATGACATCGTCATCGAGACATCATAGTTAAAAGAATAGGCAAAACCGAAGGCAAAACCACCACTAATCCCAGGTTCAAACTCTTCAATCACACGGCTACCACGGCGCTGATCTAAGCCCGATTCTTTGAAGCCATAGTTTGCAGAAACCGATGCAAACAACACCACGGGATCAATATATTTACGCGTACTTGCACCAACACCTGCTGAATAATACCCCTTGCCTGTTGCTAAGTCTGAAGTGGCATTAATTTCATAAGGACTATCCCCAGTTTTGGTGGAAACGTTACCAAATAAAATCAAAGGCAAACGGCCAGCTTTGAGTGGAAACGGTTCCCAACGCGCACCAAATGAAATGTCCCCAAGACCCGCTGTAGAGGTATCTTTTAATAAGTCAGTTTTGGCAACCAAAGGCAATGATGCTGTTAAGGTTAAGTTATCTCTTAAACCATATTGTGCCGTAAAAGTATTGGTTAGACTGTGCGTTGCATTCTCTTGTACTCGTAGTTGATAGAGCTGACCTTGTGCCATCTCTAAATCAAGTTGAGTATCTCTGTAATAGGTATAATCAATGTCGTAATAAGATGAAATATCACCTTGTTTAATTAATGAATACTGCCGTTCATTTGAGGTGAAAACTTCTTCTAAGTTGGTCTCTTTAGTTGCATCACCCTCTTGCTGCTGCAATGCAGAAGACGCTGCTTGTTCAACACTTCCAGTAGTTACGGATGCTGATTTTGCTGGTTGCTCAGGTTCACTTATTTGATCAGATCCTGCTTGTTCTGTCACAGTTTCACCGACTGTTTCATATCCTCCTAAGCTCGGTTCTTCCGCAGCATAGGCCACCCCAAGAATCATCTGCACACTCACTGCGAGGAGTGTTTTATTCATCCATGTCTTCATCATTGTCCTTACCTACACCATTGTTCTTGTTTTATTTTTTTCACACTTTATTTGTTTTTATAATAAAGCCTGAGAAAATTGTATGTCGGCTGTCCATAATATTCCGACTCTTTATTTTTATTACGCTCTAGGCGAATTGTAGATGCACGATCGGCTATTTTTTCCATATAATGTTGCGGATATTGAATATCGACGAGTGCATAGCGATTGACCGTAGCATCATCTACATGTCGCAGATCGGCTTCCTGTAAAGCCAACATATTTTTACGCATTTCAGTCGGAACATTAATTAAAAACAACGTGTTATTTTCCCAAACATCCTTGAAACGTTGTTCATCAAAACTAATATTTCCTAAGGCAGGATCGGCAACATAGACCCGTCCATCTTTATAGCCCTTATACACCACAAAATGTTTAAAACCAGCATAGGAGATTGGAACAATGGCAGGTTGACCTTGCTTAATCAAATCTTCAAATTCCCCCTTGTAGCCTCCACTTTCTAAACCAAGTGCAGTCACAAAGCGTTTCATGTCCAATAAAGAAAAACTACGACGCTCAATAATTCGCTCATATTCGCCATAGCGAAGCAAGCCATCCATGGTTTGTTGTTCTGTAAGTTGAGCACCGACATAGCCATTGATTAAGGTGGTCAGTGCTGCTGAACCACAACTATAGTCATAAGCTTGACGCACAATGCCTCGAAATTGGTCTTCTACAGCAGGGTTAATTAGGACAGGTTCATGATGCATTCTGGTAAAAGATGCATTTCGAGAGTCTAAAACTTCAGTATAGTAAACCGCTTCCGCTGGTTTTTTCTTAATATCAAAGGCTTCGGTGGCAAAGTAATACATCATTGCTGAGCCCAATGCGATCTCTAACATAGCTTTTTACTTTTTTTAATAATATAGGCATCCCGCCCATTTTTTGTTTTTAGAGTTAATACTCTATATCCATACATTCAAGAAGATACTGTGTTTTATCTAAAAAAAATAGTCTTTTTTGCATTTTTTATGAATATATTTTAGAAAAAAAGCGCGTGAATTCACGCGCTTTCTTAAAGTCTAATTTTAATGACCAGAAATGGTAATCACAGCACCTGGCATGTATACACCAGCAGCTGGGCTAAAGTAAGTTTGCATACCTTGAACCTCTACATCACCAATGGATGCAGCATTACGGCTACCCAAATGTACACCTTTAACATAAGTGTCGTGCGCGCCACTTGTGCTAATCATACGAATATAGCCCTTATTCGCACCCTCTTCACCAATCACACTAATTTTTTGATTCAGTGTTAAATCTAGAGAATTTGCATCTGCAACTTTAATGCTTTCAACAAAGATTTCGCCTGCAGCACGCGTTGCTGTTTTAGTTGAGTTATCTAAGATACCTAAGTTTTTAATTTCTAAACCACCAACCATAGTCGCGCTTAATTGGATCATTGCGCCTTGCGGTGCAGCACCTAGTTGGATGTTTGCAGACATTGGACCTGTTTTCAGTGATAAACCACTTAAAATCGGATTCACCGTACCTGTACCACCACGACGGATAGATGTTGCACCAGTTGCAGGCATATCAGCTGAAGCCACGACACCAATTTGACCAATATTAATATCTAGACCTGAAACTTGAGCTGCAATGTTAATAAATGCATTACCACCGTTTGCATCTGTGTCAATTTTCAAGTCAGCTAAGTTACGAGAAGGAAGTAAATATGCCCCAGCATTATCATAGTTTGCACCAATGACAATACCGTTAACTTTATTTACATGCGCTGTACCATCAGCATTATCTTTCCCATTACCTTGAATAACGATAGCACCAGCCGTGGCAGTACCGCCATTTGCAACAGCTAAACCATCATTATCATGAACAAAAACCTTACCAATTTCGATTTTAGAAATACCGATACCGATATTTAGACCATCTTGACCTGTAGCGGCACTGAGCGAAGCGTCATCCATTGCTTGCATTGCCATCGCATTTGCACTGATTGCCATTGAAGAAACTAAAGCAAGTTTAGTAATAATTTTCATCTTGTTCCTCTCCTAAGAGCTTTATTTTTGTGATACCAATCACTCGATGTTAACTACTGCTTTTTTTATTTTGACCCAGTATTAACATCTATCCTTGAGTGACTTCATTGCCTGAACTAAGTTATATGCGAGTGATTTTTTGATCAACTGCTGTTGGTCGCAATCCATAGCTTACCGATAAACGGTATTTCCTCTATGCGTACACGTACAATGAGGTAAAATAGCCTGAATTTTTTAATCCTATTTGCGTCAGCATGACTCTAAGCCAATCATTTAAAAAGATAATTTGTGATTCAAGCCTCTCTGTATCTCATATACTACAGGCATTGAATGAGCTCACACAGTTAGTCTATTTACAAAATGTCGATGCACCTGTCATTGCTTTTTTACCCGAGCGTTATCAAGTTTTTCAAAAAAACCAGCACTTTTTCTTTCAACGCACTCAGGATTTTTGTTACATCCACGATGACAAAGAAATAGACATTTCCAGTAATATTCAGCCAAACTCAGAACAAAAAGAAGCATCTTTTAGTGGCGGACTCATTGGATTCGTCAGTTATGATTATGCCGCCCAGCAACACGTTCCTGTTCAAATTAAGCCACAGCCAAGCCTATTTTTAGGTTTATACAGCAGTTATCTACAATGGACTGATGCAGGCTGGCTATTTTGCAGTAGTGATTCACAAGCTGAACACATTTATCGCAAAATTGAATCGTATTTATTCCAGCCATCGGCCTTAAGCCATCCACTCCAACTCGCATCGATCTGCCAAGCACGCTGGACTAAAACCGAATACAAACAAGCCTTTCAGCAAGTACAGGAATACATCAAAGCTGGGGATTGCTATCAAATCAATCTGACACAAGAGTTCACAGCCAAGGCACATGGTCGACTCCTAAGTGCAGTCGAAGCATTTTGGCAATTGACCGATGCACCTTACTCGGGGTATCTCCGTATCGATGATTTTGAACTCTTAAGTTGTTCACCCGAGTTGTTTATTGATTTTCAAGCTCATCGAAAAATCATTACCAAGCCGATTAAAGGCACCATGCCGCGCTTTGCAGATCCAGTCTTAGATGAACAATCTAAACAACGCTTAATGGCTTCGGAAAAAGACCAAGCTGAAAATGTGATGATTGTCGATCTACTGCGTAATGACTTGAGCGTTTACGCAGAAACGGGCTCAGTCAAAACACCTAAACTGTTTAATATTGAAAGCTTTAAGCAAGTCCATCATATGGTCAGCGAAGTCGAAGCAACACTTAAAGCAGAAGTTCATCCCTTTCATGTGCTGCTCTCTGCTCTACCTGGCGGGTCTATTACAGGTGCACCTAAAATTCGAGCAATGCAGATTATTGAAGAACTCGAAGGTGCACCACGTGGAGCGTACTGTGGCTCAATGGGTTATTTTAATTTCGATGGTACTGGTTCTTGGAACATTCTGATTCGTTCCATTCAAAAATTCCAAGATGAGGTTTCACTTTGGGCTGGCGGTGGAATTACCATTGCATCAGAGTGTGAAGCTGAATACCAAGAATGCTTTGACAAGGTCTCAGCACTGCTTAATTTACTCAATACTTTTGTGCAAACGGACGCTGAATAACCACCAAAATAAAAAAGTGAACCTTCACATCAGTGAAGGTTCACTTTTCAAAGATCACAACTGTTGAAAGTTTATTTTAAAATATCATTTTTCAATGTATCGACTAAGCGTTGATTTTGTTCATCAGTTCCAACCGTGATACGTAAAAACTGGTTAATACGCGGTTTATTGAAATAACGCACAATAATGCCTTGTTCACGTAATTCAGCCGCTAATTCACCTGCATCTTTGCTAGGTAATGATGCAAAGATAAAGTTGGCACTCGATGGTAAAACGTTAAAGCCCAGCGCGGTCAATTGTTCAACCAAATGTTCACGGCTTTGAATTACTTTTTGATTTTGTGCTTCGAAATAAGCTTGATCTTCAAATGAAGCGACCGCAGCAGCTATCGCAAAACGGTCCATCGGATAAGAGTTAAAACTATTCTTCACCGCTTCAAGTGCCGCAATCAAATGCGGTTGAGCAATCGCAAAACCAACACGTAAACCCGCCAGTGAGCGAGACTTAGACGTGGTTTGGCACACCACCAAGTTCTCATATTTTTCCACCAAACTGACTGCCGATTCAGCACCAAAGTCGACATAAGCTTCATCAATGACCACCACTGAATTTGGATTGGCCTGAAGCACTGCTTCTATTGCAGCTAAACCAATATCAATACTGGTTGGTGCATTTGGATTGGTGATAATAATGCCGCCATTGGCTTGTTTATAGTCATCCACCACAATTTCAAAGTCATCATTGAGTGGTAAAATTTTGGTTTTGACCCCAAAAAATTGGCTATAAACAGGATAGAAGCTATAGGTAATATCGGGGTAAAGTACAGGCAGCTCTTGCACAAAAAATGCTTTAAAAATATGAGCTAAGACTTCATCTGAACCATTGCCGACAAAAATATTTTCAACCGCAACATTTTGTTGTTTCGCAATCGCCTGCTTTAACGCAGAAGCATCTGGATCTGGATATAAACGCAATACATCTGCAGAGTTTGCCAAAACCGCTTGAACAGCCTCCACCACTTTTGGTGAGGGTGGATATGGGTTTTCGTTGGTATTGAGCTTCAATAAATTTTGAATTTTCGGTTGTTCGCCTGGCACATACGGTTCTAATTCACGTACTTCAGGACTCCAAAAACGCATTTGTTCTGTAGTAATGTTAGACATTGTCTATCTCATTTATGCACTCAACTTACTTTTATGTAAGCCCTCTCCTTCTAGGAGAGGGTTTGGGAAAGGTTTATGATGTCCCAAACTGAATTAAATATTTTCCCCTCTCCTAACCTCTCCCATAGGGAGAGGAACATTCATTACTGAACAAATGAGGGATCTAAATTTATATTATTGATAACGATAACGTGCCGAACGCGCATGCGCATCTAAGTTTTCTTGTTGCGCTAAGATATCTGCAGTTTTCGCCAAAGTTTTCACACCTTGCTCAGAGCACATAATCAAACTTGAACGCTTTTGGAAATCATATACACCCAGCGGGGATGAAAAGCGCGCTGTACCTGAAGTTGGCAAAACATGGTTTGGCCCTGCACAATAGTCGCCGATTGCCTCTGGGGTATAACGCCCCATGAAGATTGCGCCTGCATGGCGAATATCTTCGGCCATTTCTTGTGCTTCATCTAGGCAAAGCTCTAAATGCTCAGGTGCAACTTGATTAATCAGCTCAATGGCTTCAGCGCGGTCTTTCACAAGTACTAATGCGCCACGATTGGCAATCGATGTACGCGCAATCTCCGCTTTAGGCAAAGCTTGCAAATGCGCTTCAATAGCGAGTTCTACTTCATTTAATAACTGTTCATCTGGTGTAATAAACACTGCTTGTGCCACAGTATCGTGTTCAGCTTGGGACAATAAATCCATTGCCAGCCACTGTGCGTTATTCGCGCCTTCGGCATAAACTAAAATTTCAGACGGCCCTGCAATCATGTCGATACCGACTTGTCCGAATACTGCACGTTTCGCAGCCGCGACAAAACGGTTGCCCGGTCCTGTAATCTTATCCACCGCCGGAATCGTTTCTGTACCATAGGCTAAAGCCGCAACCGCTTGTGCCCCACCAATGGTAAAGACACGGCTGACACCAGCCAAATAAGCAGCTGCTAATACCAAAGGATTCAACTCACCATTCGGTGCAGGCACCACCATAATAATTTCAGGTACACCTGCCACATGCGCAGGCACAGCGTTCATTAACACAGAAGACGGATAAGATGCCAAACCGCCAGGTACATAAATACCAACGCGATCTAAAGGCGTTACTTTTTGCCCAAGTGTGTTCCCCAAGGCATCCACATAGGTCCAGCCTTCTTGTTTTTGCGCTTGGTGAAACTCACGAATACGGTTTGCAGCAAGCTCTAACGCCTCGCGGACTTCAGTACTCAAACCCTCAAAAGCGGTTTTTAATTGCTCTTGGGTCAGTTCTAAATCTGAGAATTGATGCGCGGGATGTCGATCGAACTGTTGAGTGAGTTTAAGAACATGAGCATTACCATGCTGACGAACATCAGCGATGATTTGATCTACGGTTTTTAAAAGTTCTGGGTCACTCACGGTTTCAAAAGCCAACAAATCAGCAAAGACTTGTTTAAAGTTCTGATCTTGAGTCGATAAACGTCGCATCAATTTATCTACAATGAAAATAAAGGGAAGCTTTAGTTTACCTTGTTTCCTGTATTTTGTGGGCAACAATCCTCCAGCTAAACACGGAGTGTAATGAAAAATTACTTTTAACTTCATCGGGAAATGAATCTGATTCAATATTTTTAAACTAGAATCATTAAACATGACTAAAAAACAGGCAAAACAAAATGACCCTCACGGACATAGCCATATGCTTTTCAACGGGGCAATTTAGCCGAATCCAACAGCATTTTTCAGAAACCATTACATGGGAAATTGTGGGTGAACAACGGCTTTCAGGTTTTGATCAAGTGCTGAAGCATTGCCAGTCTATCGAACATTATTTTTCGACCGTCGCACATGAGTTCCATATTCAAGCAATTCATCAAACGGGTCATCATGTGATTGTTCAAGGTGAAGCGCAATTTCATGACACCCAGCAGACATCGCGAATTTCTGCTTGTGATGTCTATAATTTTAACAATTTGAATCAACTGGCCCAAATTCAATCCTATTGTATTTCAATTCCATAAAAATATATAAAAATGAGTAGGTACAAAAAAACCGCCATCATCGATAGCGGTTTCTTTAAACAAAAAAGATCAACTATTTGTTCTTTAATGCTTCACGTTCAGCGACTGCTGTTTCTAACTGTGCAAGAATTGGGTTTAACAATGCTTGCTTACGTTTGAAACTAGCCTTGTTCACGATCAAACGTGAAGACACTTTACAAATTTCTTCCAAAGGTTCTAAACCATTGGCACGTAAAGTATTCCCAGTATCGACCACGTCAACAATGTAATCACCCAAACCCACCAACGGTGCAAGTTCCATTGAACCATACAACTTAATCACATCGACTTGCTCACCTAAGCTTGCATAGTACTGACGGGTTAAGTTTACGTATTTAGTGGCAATTTTTAAACGCCCTTTGGGACGCTCCATGCCAACTTTGCCCGCGGTCATCAGTTTACATACTGCGATTTTTAGATCGAGCGGTTCATAAACGTTTTGCGCGCCATGTTCCATAAGCACGTCTTTGCCCGCAACACCAATATCAGCCGCACCATTTTCCACATAGGTGGGTACGTCAGAAGCACGTAAAATTAAAATACGGACTTGTTTATGGGTGGTTGGGAAAATTAACTTACGTGATTTATCGGGATCTTCCAGTAAGTTAATTCCAGCCGTTTCAAGTAAAGGCAGGGTTTCTTTTAAAATACGACCTTTACTCAATGCCAATGTTAAACCATGATCAAAATTGCCCATTACATCAAAATTTGGATCATCGTTTCTCATATCGCTCATGAACTTACTCGCTTAATTTGGGCGCCTATACCTTGTAATTTCGCTTCAATATCTTCATAACCGCGGTCAATATGATAGATACGATCAATCAGCGTCTCACCATCCGCAGCAAGTGCAGCTAGCACCAGCGAGAAAGAAGCGCGTAAATCTGTTGCCATCACAGGTGCTGCAGAAAGTTTCTCTACACCCGTCACGACAGCATCATTACCTTCGACCTGAATATTGGCACCCATACGTGACAATTCAGGTACGTGCATAAAACGGTTTTCAAAAATCGTTTCAGAAATAGTAGCAAAACCACGGCCAATGGCATTAACTGCCATAATCTGTGCTTGCATATCGGTTGGGAAGTCAGGATGTGGAAGCGTTTGGAAACTCACTGCTTTCGGGCGTTTACCCATCATATCAAGCTCGATCCAATCATCACCACGGGTCACTTCCGCGCCCATTTCTTCAAACTTTTCTAAGACCGATTCCATCAACGTTGGGTCAGTATGTGTGGTTTTTACACGACCACCGGTAATGGCCGCAGCAGCCAAATACGAACCTGTTTCAATACGGTCAGCAACTACAGCGTATTCACAGCCATGTAGTTTTTCAACACCAGTGACCACTAAGGTATCAGTATCTAAACCTTCAATTTTTGCACCCATCGCGATCAACATTTTCGCAAGATCGGTAATTTCAGGTTCACGTGCCGCATTACGAATCGTAGTCACACCTTCTGCCAATGCCGCAGCCATTAAGATATTTTCGGTACCACCCACGGTCACCATATCAAAAATGACTTCGCCACCTTTCAGACGGCCATCAACTTTAGCATGTACATAACCCGCTTCAACTTCAATCTCTGCACCTAAAGCTTCTAAAGCTTTTAAGTGTTGATCGACTGGGCGCGAGCCAATCGCACATCCACCCGGCAAAGACACTTTTGCACTACCATAGCGCGCCACCAATGGACCGAGCACTAAAATAGATGCACGCATGGTTTTCACCAACTCATACGGTGCAAACTGATTGTCCAGTGTTGAGGTATCCGCAGTAACCGTGTCGCCTTCGTAGGTCATGGTAATGCCTAGACCACCAATCAACTGCACCAAAGTATTGACATCTTTTAAATGCGGCACGTTGGTGAGCTTAGTTGGGGTTTCAGGCAAAATCATTGCTGCAAGCAACGGCAAGGCAGCATTTTTAGCACCCGAAATACGAACTTCGCCTTCGAGCTTAGTGCCACCTTGAATTAAAAATTTATCCATCTAATTTTAAGCTCCGAATAAGCTTGCTTTACGCCATTCTTCTTTAGTCATTGCACGAATAGTCACCGCATGCACTTCGCCACTTGCGATATAAGAATTTAATGGTGCATAAACAGCTTGCTGACGTGCAACAGGACGTTTGCCTTCGAATTGGTCGTCGACAATACGTAAGTCAAACTTTCCGCCTTGCCCACTAACTGCAACTTCAGCTTCAGGAAAAGCAGCTTTTAAAATTTCAGTGAGCTGTTCACTATTCATCACAAAGACCTCTTATAGGACCAACGGTGTAAAAACCTGCCATTTTACTATAAATCTGAAAAATAAATCATAAACCCGCACACTTTATATATAAAAAAAGAGGTTTTAAAAAACCTCTTTTTGCATAAAAATCAAACTAAATAGCGATCGGTTGGTAAACCTGCTGCATTTTACGGTGCTTATCGAGCTGTCTTTTTAGTTTTTCTGATAATTTTTTAATCGACGTATACATATCATCTGCTGAAGCCTGAGCAAAAAATTCAATGCCTGGTAAACGGATAATTGCTTCTGCAATATGATTGCTACTGCCTTTTTTAGTATGTTTATCGACCTGATGATCCTTGGTTAATTTCACCTGCATACTGTTCACCTGATCAATATGCTTGGTCATTTCTGCAAATTTGCAGCGAATGGTATCTTCAATAGCTGGGGTAATGCTCAAATGATGTCCACGAATTGTTATTTGCATATATCTATCCCTCACCTTCATTAGGATTAATGAGGAAAAGCCAAAACGATTTAATGACTGCAAAACAACCAACGCGCATAGAAACATCAAATCATTTTAGCCATTCCTTAAAGAAAAAAGAGGTTCATTATGTTGTCATAATGAACCTCTAGAATAGTCAGATTTTAAATTTTAGATCAAGACTTTTCGTTCAGAAGATGACGGAATATGTAACGATTCACGATACTTTGCCACTGTCCGACGCGCTACATCAATTCCATCGTCCTTTAACAGATTGGCAATTGCGTTATCAGACAAAGGCTTACGTGCATTCTCTTCAGCAATCAATTTTTTAATCTTGGCGCGAATTGCAGTTGAAGATGCTTCACCGCCTGACGTAGTCCCCACATGGCTTGAAAAGAAATATTTCAACTCGAACAAGCCGCGTGGCGTCAGCATATATTTGTTGGTGGTCACCCGAGAAACGGTCGACTCATGCAATTCAACTTCTTCTGCAATATCCCGAAGTACCAAAGGCTTCATCCCTTCAGCACCAATTTCTAAAAAGGCACGCTGATGTTCAATGATACACGTCGCCACTTTCAGTAAAGTTTTATGGCGTTCATCGACACTTTTAATAAAGTTTTTCGCATCCAACATTTGATTACGTAAGTATTGATTATCTTCACTTTGATCAGCACGCTTAATCATATTGGCATAAAACGAGTTCACACGAAGTTTTGGCATCACATCAGGATTTAAAGCCACTTGCCATTGTTCGTTTTTCTTCATTACTACGACATCAGGAATTTGATAATCTGAGTCTTTATCTTCAAACTCAAGCCCTGGATGCGCTTTTAGGGTTTTCAATAAATCAACCGCGCACTTGAGCTGCTCTTGATTTAAACCCGTTTGTTTAATCAGTTTCGCTAGTTCATTGCTGATCAATAGTTCATAGTTTTTCAGCAGATTCATGGCATCATTTCGACATGCGGTCTGCATCGGCAAGGCTTCCAACTGTACCATTAAGCACTCTGCAAGATTCCGCGCCCCAACGCCAAGTGGGTCTAAACGCTGAATATGCTTGAGCACCACAACCACTTCGTCATCTTCGACTTCGTCGTCATAGTCCATGCTGGTTAAAAGATGTTGAACTGAAGTCGTTATTTCTGAAATATCACTGTCTAAAAAACCTTTATCGTCCAACGAGTCAATAATGCAATAAGCAATCAACATATCTACTTGCGAAAAATGCAACAGATTGATTTGCTCCAACATATGCTCTTTTAAGCCCAAATGACCTTGGCGATTATCTTCTCGCTCTTCAAATTCTGCCGCGCCCAAACTGGTTGGTTGATGCGTATAGACATCATCCCAGTCGGTATCGACGGGTAAATCATCGGGTAAATGGTCGGCGTTGAGTTCGTTGGTCAAATCTTTCTTATCCTGTTCTTGCTCTTGCACACTGGATAAGCTTTCGATAGATGACTGTTCTTCTACTTTTTCTAGGAGCGGGTTGCTGTCGAGTTGAATCTGAATTTCCTGTTCAAGTTCAAGGCTCGACAATTGAAGCAACCGAATAGCTTGTTGTAATTGGGGGGTTAGCGACAAAGAGTTCGAAACTTTCAATCCAACCGATAACTTCATAAAACCCTACTCGTCAATACAACTATTTTTAAAGCACGCTTTATAAGCAATTTTTGTGCCGTTTTATTTTTTATAGCATAGAAAATTCAAAAAACCTACATTTTTTGAGCAGATTGTTTTTCATTTCCTATCCAATTTCGAACTTTATGAATGTCTTAATGCATATCAATTATTGAAAAGGATTATTAATACCTTCACACAGTCCAGAATTACACGAAACACTGCATCGGCTACTTTCACTTACTTACAAGAGTCCGTTAAATCAAAACATCTGAATCATGCTGCTTTGTTAGGCTAAAGCATAGACATTTTTTAGGGGGGTTATATGACTCAAAAAGTATTGTTTATAACCTCAAATGTAGGCGTAGAGCATGATGAGCTAATTCAGCCTCTCCATTTTCTACAGTCCAAAGGCATAGAATGCATTCATGCCGCGATTGAAGCTCACGATGTTCGAACTGTCAAAATGGACTCAGAATCGGCAGCAAGCTATCCTCCAGACGTCGATTTGGATCATGTTCATTATGAAGACTACGACTTGCTGATTATCCCCGGCGGTGCAGTTAATGTAGATCTATTACGCCACCATCCTAAAGCGCTCGAAATTATCCAAAGTTTTAGCAACCAAGCCAAACCAATAGCTGTGATTAGTCATGCGCCTTGGGTTTTGATTAATGCTGAACGGATTCAAGCTAAGCAACTGACTTCGCATAAAAATATACGACTCGATCTGGAAAATACAGGTGCTATATGGGTCGATGAAGCCGTTCATAAATGTAATGCAGGTGGTTGGACGCTCATCAGCTCACGTAGTCCAGAGGATCTTCCCGCTTTTAATCAAGCGATATTGAAAGAAATTGAATCCAATTCGTCCATTTAAGATGCCATAAAATAAAAATAGCCTGATATTGAGCAGGCTCTTTTATTCATTATAAAAGTTACAGACTTTTTAAATATTCAATAATTTCTACTTGTTCTGCCATTTCAGCCAGTTGAAGCGCTGTGTACTCACCTTTGTAGTGGACATTCGCACCTTTTTCAACCAGTAGTTTTACCACATCTAGATAGCCATTTTCAGCCGCTGCTTGAAGTGCGCTATAGCCTTCATCATCGGTCGAGTTCACATCTACACCACTGGCGAGACTTTTTTCTACTTCAGCGAGTTCACCTAAAGAAGCCCAATACACCAGTTCAGGTAAATGCAGTTCATCATCGTTTTCAGGAATTGGGGAGAATGAGTTGAGTTTCATATATTTTATTCCAAAGCTTTGGATTTATTAAATGCATAAAGTACTCTGTGGTCAACAAATATTAAAGCTCTCCATTTTTTTTCAATATTATTTTTCACAATATTAAATGCATCTTTAAAGTTCTTATCATACTTACCATGATGCCGATAACCATATCTTTGGTTATAAATATCAGTAAAATCATCATGCCAATGTTCAAATTTACCCTTACGTGCCATTAACGCAACTTTCGGATGAATTTCCCCTTTATACAACTTTTTAAAGTTTTGATCTGAAACAATCACACCTTTAGTTATATATTTACGTACTAAAATTAACTCCATCACTAATTTCCTAAATGCTACCAGCTCACAACTTCCACCAAATCCAACCTGTTCACTAAAATGGATATAGCTATTCAGAACAATAAAATGATGCTCTCTAACTTCTAATAGAATACAAGTTTCACCACGCAAACTTTGGGATCTTACAAAATAAATAATAAATGATTAGATCTCCTGCGAAAGTCATTATTGCAAGTTTATCCGGTTTACGAGTGCAGCAATTAAGTTAATGCGTAAGCCGAATCTTTTCCGTCTATTTCGATAGCGTTCACTTAATATTCTAAATGTTTTCA
>NZ_MVOM01000061.1:0-17512 GCF_002018895.1 Acinetobacter sp. MF4640
TCTTGCGTTTCCATTCGCCCTCACCTAGAAACTTCATGCCTGTAGAGTCTACGAGTAGATGCAGCCCATCGCTACTTTTTTGGTAGCTGATTGCAATATCAATATGCTTTTGTCTTCTACAAAGCGTGGTGTAATCTGGAGCTATCCAATTTAATCCGCAAAGTTTAATCAGACTTTGCACAAAGCCAGTAACCATACGTAAAGACAGACGGAATAAGGATTTAATCATTAAGCAGCACTGGATGGCTGCGTCGGAGTAGGTTTGATTTCGCCCTTGTTTGCCTTTTGATGGCGCATACCATTGCGTAGCAGGATCAAACCAAATGGCAATATTTCCGCGACTCATGAGTGCTCGGTTATATGCGGGCCAATTGGTTGTGCGGTAGATTTTATGTGTAGGCTTCTTCATTTGAAAATTATATCGCTGAAAAAGCCTTTACAGATAGGTTTGTGCAACAAAGCCTTACTATTCTATCAATCTACCAGTTATGCCTTTTGTGGATCGTATTGACGGTCCTTAATAAAGATCCCAGATACTGCACCACATAAGAAATAAGCACCGCCCATAATCAGGAAGCCTAATCCAATTGAACCACCACTCGCTGCTGCGCCAATAATCGCAGGTGCAAACATGGCCCCAATACGACCTGCATTATAAGCACCACCGACTGCTGTACCACGGATCGATGTCGCAAAGCTTTCAGTCATATATGTGGCATTAATCGCATACGGAATACCATATAGGAAACCAAAGAAAATCAGCAGATAGGCAATATTATCGGGGGTGTTGAACAGCACGATTACCGGTAAGAAAATTGCGGTACCAATTGCACCAAAAGCAAAAACGGCACGTCTTCCCAAACGGTCTGCAGCAAATCCGGCCAGAACTTTACCGAAAATCATGGCCACATACGTACCAATCATATAGCCTGCCATCGATTTGAAATTCATGTGCAATTCGGATTCTAGATAAGCTGGCATCCAGTTATTTACGCCGTAATAGCCAAACTGCAGAAAACCGGCCGTCAAAATCCATAGAATAAACATTTTGCGATTAGCAGAATCTGCAAAGATTTCTTTAACGGTACTCTTTTTGACAGGCTGTTTAGTAGCGACCTCAGTTGGTGCATATAAGCGCTGTAATCTTGCACGCTGCCAGGATTCTGGTTCAGGAACCAGTTTCTGGATAAAAATCGCCATAACGGATGGAATAATCGCGACAAAAAACAGAGTACGCCAGCCATATTCAGGAATAATCCAACCAGCAAGTACTGTTGCTACGATATAGCCAACCGTCCAACCCGCTTGTAAGGTGCCGAGAATTGTAGTCCGGTATTTTGTTGGCACATATTCGGCCATCAGTGTACTGGCTGCAATGTATAGAGAACCAATACCAAATGCTGAAAGAAAGCGTAATACAGCGAACTGCTCATAGTTTTGGGCAAAACCCAATGCTGCAGTTAATAGAGAAAATACCAAAATTGAAATAACAACGGTACGTACCCGACCTAAGCGGTCGCAGGCCCATCCGCCAATAAAACCGCCAATCGCCATACCCGCTAAGGTAAAGCTCCCCAGCGTACCTGCCTGTAAATTACTTAAACCAAATTCTGCTTTCAGGCTATTTAAGCTGAAAGATAGCAATAGCATGTCTGCGCCATCCACCAACAACGCCAAGAATGCAAATACAAAGGCAATCTGCTGGGTTCGTTTGGTGGTGGGTTTAATCTTTTCTAATTCTCTTGCTAAATCTAGTTCTCTTACTAATTCCGTCATATTTAAATCTCTATTTCCTATCCTTAGGTTTTTTCATTCTGATCTTGTGTATGAACATTTCTTTATGATGCATGCGCTTCAAGCGCATCCGTTTTCAAATCACTACACCTGCTCCTATTGTTGCAGTCTCTTCCCGAGACTCTTCCATTTCCTCTTATTTTTGAATCGTATTTATTCTCATCATCAGGCTAAATAAATTAAGATGATTTTTCAATCATTTTAGATGTTTTATTTTGTTATACGGAATTAAGTATCATAAAGTTGATTGTTTTTTCATTTTCATATAGCTTTAAGGCGATTATTAAAACGATATGTAATTTGAATAACATCGAACAAGGAGTGTAACGATGGGTGCTTTAACAGGCTTTCGTGTACTGGATCTAAGCCGGATTTTGGCTGGTCCTTGGTGTAGCCAGATTCTGGCTGACCTAGGTGCAGAAGTGATTAAAATTGAAAAGCCTGATCATGGAGATGACACACGAATCTGGGGACCACCTTGGCTTAAAAATAATCAGCAGGAAGATACCCATGAATCGGCTTACTATCTTTCAGCCAATCGCGGTAAGCATTCGGTTGCGGTAGATTTATCTACCCCGGAAGGCCAAAGCATTATCAAGAAACTCGCAGAACAAAGCGATGTAGTCATTGAGAACTATAAAGCAGGATCTTTGAAAAGATATGGTCTGGATTATGAAAGTCTGAGCCGACTTAATCCGCGCCTAGTGTACTGTTCCATTACCGGCTTTGGGCAAAATGGCCCGCGTGCTCAAGAGCCTGGCTATGATTTTATTGTTCAGGGTATGGGCGGCATGATGAGTGTTACAGGTGAGCGTGATGACTTACTTGGTGGTGGCCCGCAAAAAGCAGGTTTAGCCTTTGCTGATTTGACTACCGGTTTATATGCTGCAATTGCGATTCAAGCCGCTTTATTGTCCCGTGGAAAAACTGGTGAAGGTCAGCATATTGATATGGCGCTGCTGGATACCCAAGTCGCTTCCCTTTCTGTTCTAGCCATGAATTATCTAACCTCAGGTAAAGTCCCTGGCCGCTTCGGTAATGCCCATGCCAATATTGTGCCTTATCAGGTGTTTAAAGCTCAGGAAGGTGAATTCATTATTGCCTGCGGGAATGACCTGCAATTTCAAGCACTGTGTCAAGCCGTGGGTTTGAGTAAAGTGGCAGAAGATCCGCGTTTCCTGAAAAATTCAGGGCGTGTCACACATCGTGAAGAACTGACCACCCTTCTACAGGCGCATTTCTACTCTCAACCGGCAAAACACTGGGTAGATCTTATTCATGCAGTCAAAGTGCCGGTAGGTATGATTAACAACCTGAAGCAGACCTTGGAAGAAGAACAGGTACTGGCACGTGAAATGGTCATTCAGATGCCACATACCTTACGTGATGATTACACCTCAATTGGTTCGCCGATTAAACTTTCCAAGACCCCGGTAGAATATAAAAAGGCCCCGCCGTGTCTGGGTGAAGATACTGATGCCATTTTGAGTCAGTATTTAAGTCCTGCTGAAATGGAAGAACTGAAAAGCAAAAAAATCATCCAGCAGCGATAAATCTGCAAGCAATAAAAAAGGAATCGAAAGATTCCTTTTTTATTTTGGTTATGTCATTTCTCAGCAGGCTTTGGCATCCGGCTGCACGGTTTTAGGCAATTCACGGCGTAGAATTTTGCCGACTGCTGACTTTGGCAACCCAGACACAAACTCGATATATTTTGGCAGCTTATAACTGGTCAGTTGTAGTCTCAGATAGCTCATGACTTCATTCTCGGTCAGACTGTCATCCTGTTTTACAATAAAGGCTTTTGGGACTTGTCCAGATTTTTCATCATCAATTCCAATAACAGCACATTCCAGAATTTTCGGATGTTTGGATAAAACGCCTTCCAGCTCATTTGGATAGACATTAAAGCCGGAGACCAGAATCATGTCCTTTTTACGGTCCAGAATGGTGATATAACCCTGCTCGTCCATACAACCGATATCACCTGTCAGGAAGAAACCCTCTTTGGTAAATACTTGCGCTGTCGCTTCTGGTTGCTGCCAGTAACCTTTCATCACCTGAGGTCCGCGGATAGCGATTTCACCTGCTTGGTTAAGCCCTACAGGTTTAGCTTCATCGTCCAAAATCTGAATTTCAGTACCTGCCAATGGCAAGCCAATACTACCGCTAAAACGTCGGCTTAACGGTGGGTTAAACGTTGCTGTTGGTGAGGTTTCAGAAAGTCCATAACCTTCATAAATATGGCAGCCTGTGACTTCATACCATAATGCTTCTGTGCTTTTCAGGACAGACGCACCGCCACCTGTCGTAGTTTTTAAACGTGAATGATCCAGCTCGCGGAAACGTGGATGATGTGCCAATGCATTAAACATGGTATTCACGCCCGGAAACACCGTTGGTGGATGTTTATGATATTGATCCACTAAAGCATCCAGATCTCTTGGATTTGGAATCAGGACATTGGCAAAACCTCGACTTAGTCCATAACTGAACAGGCAAATGGTAAAGCCATAAATGTGATACAGCGGCAAGGCACAAAACACATATTCTTCTTCAGTGGCATATCGGTCTCCAAAATGGCTGATAAACACCGTACTGTTTTGAGCAATATTAAATAAGATATTGCGATGACTGAGCTCAGCCCCTTTGGAAACACCTGTAGTCCCACCGGTATATTGCAGGATAACGGTATCTTCCTGCTGCTGTACAGGCGCTACAAAATCAATGACCTGTACCTGATCAATCGCCTGTCTAAAGTCAGAAAACTGTTTTTCTGGATATTGCGCCGTTTGGCTATAAATTGATATCGGCTGATCCTGAATGAAATCGAGCGGATGGGTAGAAATTACATGTTTCAGTGCAGGACATTCATCCAATTGATTCAATTGCTCCAAAGTTGAACCCAGAATAATCAAGGCCTCTGCCCCTGAATCCTGAACTTGATGATACAACTCGCGCTGGGTGTACATCGGATTTACATTGACCAGAATATAACCCGCACGAATAATCGCAAAAGTCGCAATCGGATATTGAATAATATTCGGCAACATCACCGCGATTCGGCTGCCTGCTGCCAGACCCAAATCCTGAAGATAGGTCGCCATTTTCTGGCTATATACATCAATATCCTGATAGCTAAATTGGTGATCCAGGTAGAAAAATGCGGTTTTATCCTTAAATTTAAGCAGGTTCTCAGCAATCGTTGTGCTCAAAGTTTTATTAGGGTCAGGCCGGGTAAACTCCGGATTAACGTTCCATTTTTTATATTCTTCCATCCATGGCTGGCTGTTCATGACAACACTCCTTTCTTTTAATTTGACTCTATTTTGTATGTTGAAACTCTGAAGTTCCGATTATTCCTGATTAATCTTTACACCACTTTCTGCTGCATTGCTTCGATATACTGGTAGTGATAACCGCTACGAATCAAATGCTGGTTTTTATCTCTAAATGAATGTGCATAATCCGGCCAGACTAAAGTCAGCTTGCGACTCACCGGGTCCAGATACCAACTTTTACAGCTTTCTGATAACCAGACACTGCCTTGGGAAAGTTGCTGTAACTCCTGCATATAGCGATTTTCGGCGTTCTGATCGGCTTCAAAAACCTGAATCTGTTCCTGTTCAAAAAACTGCAAGGCATCCAGTACCAGATCAAATTGGGTTTCCAGGAAATAAAGCGCTGAGTTATGTCCACTACCGGTATTTGGACCATTTAAGATAAATAGATTCGGAAAATTATGGACGGTCGTAGATTGATAACCCTGCATACCACTAGACCATTGCTGCTCCAAGCTTAGACCATGCTTACCTATGACCTTTGAAGCATAAGGTGGTCGTGCTGCTTCAAATCCGGTAGCAAAGACGATGATATTTGCAGGAATCTTATTGCCAGACTTGCTGATTACACCGTCTTCCGTAATTTCAGCCAAAGCTGAATCTTCAAGCGTGACATTAGGTTTTAGAAAAGTCGGATAATAATCATTAGACAGCAACAAGCGCTTACAGCCCGGTTCATAATTCGGTGTGAGTTTTCGCTGTAATTCTGGATCTGAAATCTGATGTTCCAAGAATTGCAGGCAATTTTTCTTGACCCGCTCGATCTGGCTTTTCAGATTACGGCGCTGGGCAAAATTGTATTCATTACCCCAGAACAAGGAATGTCTTAACGCTGACATGCTGTCCGGATCTTTGCGGAAGAGCTGTTTTTCTGACTCAGAATAAGGCCGGTCTGGTCGCGGTAAAATATACGGCGCACTGCGTTGCAATACGGTCAGACTTTTTGCTGTTTTGGCAATTTCCGGTACAAGCTGGATAGCTGAAGCCCCTGAACCCACGACAACCACACGCTGATTATCCAGATTCACTTCGTGATTCCATCGTGCGGAATGCATCACCTGACCTTGAAATTCATCCAGTCCCGGAATTTGCGGCAGATGTTCATCTGCCAGATGCCCGGTTGCTGTAATTAAAAATTCTGCCTGATAAACGCCTTTAGAGGTCTGTATTTCCCAAATGCGTTTCTTGGCATTCCAGCTGGAATTTTCAAGTTGAGTCTGAAAATCAATATGTGGCCGGATATTTTCCTGATCACAGCATTGAATCAAATAGCGCTGAATTTCTGCCCCTTGCGGAAAGACACGTGACCAGTTCGGATTTTTAATGAAAGAGAAAGAATATAAATGTGACGGTACATCACAGGCGACGCCGGGATAGGTGTTATCACGCCATGTGCCACCTACTTCTGCTGCACGTTCAATAATTTTAAAATCGTGAATGCCCTGCTGTTTAAGACGGATCGCCATGCCTAGGCCACCAAAACCGCTGCCTACAATTAAAATCTTGCTGTGCTGTCCTTGAGCTTGCATTATTTTTCTCCTTTTTAAGGCATAGAAGGCTGGATTTTTTGATTCGCCGGATACTGTTCTGGGTGCTGGCTAAACTGATTGATCAGTTGCACCACTTCTGCAGGCGCTTCGATATGGATCGCATGTCCTGAAGAAATTTCGATATAGCGACTGTTCGAAATTGAAGCAAAGAGTAGTTTTGCTTGGGCTACAGGCACCATGCGGTCTTCACGACAGGCAACGACTAGAGTTTCTGCACAGATGTCAGATAAAGCTGATGTAATATCAATGCGATAATTCAGTTCCCGCTGTTTGGCTGCATCTAGTGAAGGTTTAACAAAGCGTGCCAGATCCAACACCTGCTGTTCGCTACGTGCAGACAGATAATCATCGCTATACAGGCAATAATTGACAAAATGAGGCAAGGCCGCAGATTGTTCAGTAAATAATTGCTGCCAAATGACGGTACGCAATTGTTGCACCGAGCTGGTCTTGGCCCAACCCGCTAACAGGATCAAACGCGCTACGCGCTGCTTTAAACTGGCTGCTACTTGTGCAGCAATCACGGCACCGAGTGAATAGCCGACCACTGTAATGGTTTCATCTTCTGCAACTGCATGCTGAATCAATGCTTCAACCTGTTGGCTAAAATCAGTCACCTTTAGATCAGCTTTATTCGGGGTATGCAAATCAATGGATAAAACCCGCTGATGAATACCCAGCATCGGAAAAATATAGCTGAAATGCTTGTCGGTATTTCCACCGGTACCATGAATCAGAATAATAGTGGGAAATGCAGAACGCTGTCCGACTTCATGAAAATTAAGTTGCCGATCAGCATAAGGACACTGTCGAGTAATCATGTCTAAATCCATATAGACTCCTGATCTTGTTGTTTTATGGTTTATTCAATACCAAAGAATAACTCTCAATATTTGAATGGGATTAGGATGCAAAAATTATTAAAAAAAGACCCACGACACGTGTATCGTGGGTCAAAAGCTTTAATCGAATTTGAACTCTTCAGGTTCAAGTAAAAACAGGCTTTCGCCACCAACTAGAATATTGGCAGTATGTGTCGCGGTTCTTGGTAAAATCCGAGCAAAGAAGAATTGTGCAGTTTTGATTTTGGCTGCATAGAACGGATCAGTATTACCTTCTTCAATTTTCTGTTGTGCGGTAATTGCCATTTTCAGCCACAAATAAGCGGACACGACATAACCAGAGAAATATAGGTAGTCAACTGATGCTGCCCCAATTTCATTGGCAGACTGTTGTGCTTGAGTCTGAATGGTTTTGGTGAGTTCCAGCCATTGTTCAGTCAACTGGCTGACTTGTGCAACTTGCTGGCTAAACTGGGCATGTTGCTGGTGTTCTTTTACAAAGCCCTGAATTTCATCGGTTAATGCGGTCAGCAGACCCAGTTTTGAACCCAAAACTTTACGTGCTAGCAAATCGATGGACTGAATTTCAGTGGTTCCTTCATATAGGCTGGCAATACGTGCATCACGGGCAATCTGTTCCATGCCATGTTCAGCAATATAACCGTGACCACCAAAGACCTGCATACCATGTTTAGCTGCTTCCACACCTGTTTCGGTCATTAATGCTTTAGCAATTGGGGTTAATAATGCCAGACGATCTTCTGCGGCTTTCTTTTCTTCCGGGCTGTCAGTGGCTTCAGCGATATCGGCATAGGTCGCCAGATAATATGCAAGTGCACGTGAACCTTCTGCAAACACCTTTTGAGTCAGAAGCATGTTACGTACTGCCGGATGTACGATAATCGGATCTGCAGGCTGGCCTGGCGCTTTTGCACCTTCAAGTGAACGCATCGCCAGACGGTCTTTGGCATAAGCCAATGCCCCCTGATAAGAAGATTCTGCTGCTGCCAAGCCTTGAATGGCTGTACCGATACGTGCCGAGTTCATAAAGGTAAACATGCAGTTTAGGCCGCGATTTTCAGGCCCTATCAGGAAACCTTTGGCATTATCAAAATTCAGCACACAGGTCGCATTCCCGTGGATCCCCATCTTGTGTTCAATGGCACTACACACCACGCCATTACGGGAAGCTACATTTCCAGTTTCATCCAGATTGTATTTAGGCACGATAAATAGTGAAATGCCTTTGGTGCCTGCGGGTGCATCCGGTAAACGCGCCAATACGATATGTACAATATTCTCAGCCAGGTCATGTTCACCTGCTGAGATAAAGATTTTCTCACCGCTGATGCTGTAGCTGCCATCTTCATTCGGCACAGCTTTGGTACGGATCAGACCCAGATCAGAACCGGCATGGGATTCGGTTAAACACATCGTCCCAGTCCAGCGACCTGCAATTAAAGGCACCAGGAATTTCTGTTTCTGTTCATCGCTACCATGATGTTCCAGGGTACGCATGGCACCATGGGACAGGCCCGGATACATGCCCCATGACCAGTTGGTTGCAGTAATAATTTCAGAAATAGCAATACGGTATAAAGTCGGGAAACCTTGTCCGCCATATTGCTCATCGCCCGTTAAAGAGGTAAAGCCCAGTTCCACATACTTGTCATAAGCAGCTTTAAAACCATCCGGTGTCGTTACGATGCCATCTTTCAAACGGCAACCCTGCTGGTCGCCTGTCGCATTAATGGGTAGAAGTTCGTTTTGGCAAAAATCAGCGGCAACTTCCAGATATTGCTCCATAATATCCATAGATACTTTGTCTGCGAACTTAGCATAGCCCTGATACTTCTGCTCAACATTGAGTAGGTCTTTCAGGACAAACTTCATATCTTTTAATGGCGCAATATAATTTCTCATCGTAATTCCCTTGCATGAGTTTTTAATTTGTATATTTATGACAATTAATTTCATAATACGAAATTATGTTTTAAATCCACTATAATATAATTTAAAGAATAAAATCTAGTCATTCGATGAAATTTCCCATTTAAAAATAAAAAATATACAGGATGAAAAAAAGCCATTCATGGTGGAATGGCTTTTCTATTCAGCGACTACACTAAAGCTGATTAACGTGGAAAAAATTGAGCTAAACGTTGATGAACAATCTGCTCTGCCTCCTGCATGATATTTTCAATCAGCGCCTGACAAGTCGGGATGTCATGAATCAATCCCATCACTTGACCTGCAGTCAGGACTCCCGCATCCACATCGCCATTTTCTAAAGCGAGCTTGCCTTTTAAGCCACTAACATAGGGACGAATATGTTCAAATTCCAGATCTGGATCTTCACTCATTTTAACAACTAAATCAGATACCGCATTTTTGGCGACACGGACGGTATTCCTGAATTGTCGATACAGCAGATGCGTGGCCCTTTCATCATTGTCGACATAAAACTGCTTGATGTTTAGATGAATTGGTGCTTCTTTAGTGGCACAAAAACGTGTACCCATATTGATGCCTTCCGCACCTAAAGCCAAAGCTGCAACCAGACCACGGCCATCAGCAAAACCACCACTGGCCACAATCGGCACAGTGAGCTGATCCGCTGCCGCAGGAATTAAAATCAGGCCAGGAATATCGTCTTCACCTGGATGACCTGCACATTCAAAACCATCAATCGAAATAACATCCGCGCCAATTCTTTGTGCTGAAAGCGCATGACGAACGGAAGTACATTTATGAATGACAATAATGCCGTGTTGCTTAAACGCCTCAATATGTTCATGAGGCTTGTTGCCTGCTGTTTCTACGATCTTGATACCACTTTCAATGATCGCCTGTCGATATTCAGCATAGGGTGGCGGATTCACAGCGGGCAATAAAGTCAAATTGACGGCAAAAGGCTGATCGGTCATTTCACGGCAGCGCGTAATCTCTCTGACCAGCGCTTCAGGTGTGGGTTGAGTCAGTGCAGTCAATGTTCCTAGGCCGCCAGCATTGGAGACTGCACTGGCCATTTCTGCTGTGCCGACCCACATCATGCCGCCCTGAATAATCGGATAGCGAATGCCTAAAAGCTCGGTAATACGGGTCTGAATCTTCATAAAAGCTCTCCTTAGCGTCCGGTAAATTGTGCAGGGCGTTTTTCGATAAAAGCCTGGACACCTTCTTTATAGTCCTGACTGCTCAGAGCCAGATATTGCAGATTTTGTTCCAGCTCCAGTTGCTGGTCCATGTTATTTTCAGCACTGCGTTGCAAGGCCTGTTTGGTTAAAGCCAGTGCATAGGTCGGCTGTTGAGATAATCGCTGTGCAATTTCGTCGATATAAACATCAAATTCTGTATCTGGAAGCATTTTCCAGATCATGCCCATTTCAGCGGCCTCTTTGGCATGCACCGGTTCGCCCAGAAAAGTTAGTGCCATGGCACGTGCATAACCGATTAAACGTGGCAACATCCAGGTGCCACCGGCATCAGGAATCAAGCCAATTTTAGAAAAGGCCTGAATAAATCGGGCACTTTCCTTGGCAATGACCAGATCACAGGCCAACGCGATATTGGCACCTGCACCGGCAGCCACACCATTCACTGCTGCGATCACCGGTTTGGGACTCTGGCGGATCAGGTTAATCAAGGGATTATAGTATTTGGCCAGTGAGCCTTGCGGTGGCAAAGGCACGTTGCCGAGCTGTCCAGCACGTTCTTTTAAATCCTGACCTGCAGAAAAAGCCCGGCCATTCCCACGAATGACAATGACCCGAATGTCTGAATCGGTGTTCCAGACTTTCAGGATTTGTTGTACTTCCTCATGCATCAGACGATTAAAGCTGTTGAGTGAATCTGGACGGTTAAAGGCCAATGTAGCGACGCCTTGCTGGACCTTCGTCTGAATTGTATTCAACATGATAAATTTCCTTATTTTTTCTTATATCTTTGTGGTTAATAACCTTTACTTAGATCAACCTGATGACATAAGGCCAAACCGCTATTTAAACGGCGGTCATTTTCCAGAATCTGCTCAACGACCACGGACATCGGTGCATGCGAAGCAATATGCGGGGTGACCACAATCTTTTCATGCTGCCAAAATGGATGTTCAGCAGCTAAAGGTTCCTGCTCAAACACGTCGACAATTGCACCACGTAAGTGGCCGGAATCTAGCGCGTTTAATAAATCCTGCTCGATTAAATGCTGACCCCTTCCAACATGAATTAATGCCGCCTGTTCAGGCAACTGCTGAAATAATTCAGCAGAAAGAATGCCGGTATTTTCTTCAGTGAGTGGCAGCAGATTAATCAGGATCTGGCTTTGAGCCAGAAAATCAGAAAGTTGTTCTGACCCCACATAGCTTTTGACCCGATCAATCTCTTTTGGGGAATTGGACCAGCCTGATACCTGATAGCCCATGTCGGCAAAACGTTCTGCCACATAACCGCCCATATGGCCAAGGCCCATAATCCCAATCTGGATATGATGGCTATAATTTTGGCGATACTGCTTCCATAGCTGCTGCTTTTGCTGCTGGATCATGCGGTCCAAATAACGCTGAAAATACAGCACACCCCAAAGCAGATAATCAAACATGCCTTTTTGATGATGTGGATCCAGTACCCGGCAGACTGACTGGTCGGATCTAATCTCGTTTAAATTTAAATGTTCGACCCCTGCAGCAATCGAATGAATCAAGCCAAGTTCTGGAAGCTGCCGGAGTTTTTCCAGATCTGGAAACCACGAGGCTGCTGTGGTCGCCAGTCCTGCTTCCGGGCTGTCCAATGTACAAAAACTGCCCTTAGGGGCATATTTCTGAAAAGACTTCACCAGAATCGCTTCAATATTCGGCACAGTACTGGAAATCACAATCATGATGCATACTCCGTATATTGATGTTCAATCAGGGATAACGCAGCCTGCCAGGCACGCTGTAAAATCGGTTCAACTAAAGGACTGGCGAACTGCTTGGCGGTTTTAATTCGTACATCTTCACTTGGATAATGCAGTTCGGCACCTCCACTTAAAGCCTTGACCTGCGCCTGACAGGCACGCTCCAGGAAATAGATTTCATGAAAGGCCCGTGCAATCGTTTCGCCAGCCGTTAATAGGCCATGATTGCGTAAAATCATGGCACGATGGCCGCCTAGGTCCTGAATCAGGCGCTCCTGCTCATCTGTTGACAATGCCACGCCTTCATATTCGTGATAGGCCACCTGCTGATAAAATTTCAGCGCATGCTGGGAAATTGGCAGAAGTCCGTCTTTCTGTGCAGAAACTGCTATGCCATCTGCGG
The DNA here is from genome assembly GCF_002018895.1 of Acinetobacter sp. MF4640. Lineage (NCBI taxonomy): Bacteria > Pseudomonadati > Pseudomonadota > Gammaproteobacteria > Moraxellales > Moraxellaceae > Acinetobacter > Acinetobacter sp. MF4640. Next base: position 12,824 of record NZ_MVOM01000061.1, read on the forward strand.
TATGCGTATGAATGACGCAGTTCAGATGAGCATGTGCTTCATGAATTGCGGAGTGGATGACGAAGCCCGCCATATTCACCGGCTTGTCTTGTTCATAGCTTTCTACGACCTGCCCTTCATGATTAATCTTGACCAGCGTTGATGCACACATTTTTTCAAAAGCGACTCCATACTGATTAATCAGAAAACAGCCAGGCTGATCGGGAACTCTTAAACTGATGTGAGTATCAATCAGGTCCGTCATCCGGTAATGCGCGATAATGCGATAAAGCGCTGCGAGTTCACAACGTGCCTGCCATTCAGCATCTGTGACGAGATTTTTTATTGTCATCGTTCCATCCTGGAAAAATATAGCATTTCGATCACTATCTGTTATATCATAATTCTATAAAAACAGAATATTATTTCATAAAGCGAAATAAATCGTTACAAGGAGTTGCTATGCTAACATCACAATTAAACGGACTTGAATATCTCACCGCAATTAAAAATGGAGAAATTCCCAGCTCAGCCATGAGTGAAATTATTCCCATGCGTCTGACCTTGGTACGCGAAAATTATGTGGAATATGAGGTGCGTCCTGATCAGCGCCATTACAATTTACAGGGTGGAATTCATGGTGGCTTTTGTGCAACGGTTCTAGATAGTGCGACTGGCGCTGCCGTGCATACGACAGTTGATGCTGGCGTCAGTTTTTCGACCATCGACCTGAATGTCAAAATGCTCAAAGCCATGAAAAATGGTGAAACTTATACTGCGATTGGTGAAGTGATCCGGATCGGACGCAATGTGCTGACTTCAGAAGGTCGTATTGTCGATAAAGACGGTAAAGTTTATGCCTTTGGGTCGGCAACATTATTAGTCACTGGTCGTAAGTAATCATTACACCGATATAATCAATCCCTGTATGTGCAGGGATTTTTTTATTTTGAAAAAAATCCCAATAAAAAATGCCATGCATATCATCTATACATGGCATGAAAGCAATAACTAAAACTGTTATGCAGCTTCAGGGTTTTCAATCACCATCGCCAGGCCTTGACCCAGACCGATACACAGACTGATCACGGCATATTTTTTACCGGTACGCTGTAACTGACGTGCAACAGTTAAAGTCAAACGCGCACCCGAACAGCCCAGTGGATGGCCAATAGCAATCGCCCCGCCATTTGGATTGATACGCGGATCATCCAAAGCGACATCCAGACCTTTCAGGCAAGATAATACCTGACTGGCAAAGGCTTCATTAATCTCGATGATATCCATGTCGTCCAAAGTTAAGCCAGCACGTTGTACTGCCTTTTTAATCGCTTCAATTGGGCCTGCACCCATGATGCGTGGCTCAATGCCAGCGGCTGCAGAAGACAGGATACGAGCTAAAGGTTTTAAGCCATACTGTTCCTGAACTTTTTCACTGCCAATCAACAGCGCTGCAGCACCATCATTAATGCCAGATGCATTTCCGGCAGTTACCACTCCACCTTCAAATAATGGCTTTAACTTAGATAGTGCTTCAAAGGTTGAAGATGGACGTGGATGTTCATCTTCAGTTACTTGTTTAGGCGGAAGTTTACGCCCTTGTGAAACTTCAATCGGGGTAATTTCACCCTCAAAGAATCCTGCTTCTTTAGCTGCTTGATATTTGGCTTGTGATGCAGCAGCAAAGGTGTCAGCCTGTTCACGACTAATACCGAACTCTTCAGCGACGTTATCACCTGTTTCAGGCATGCTGTGCGCGCCAAACTGATCCGTGAATTTACGGTTCGGGAAACGTGTACCAATCGTGGTGTCATAAATTTTGGCATCACGTGAATAAGCACTTTCTGCTTTGCCCATCACAAAAGGTGCGCGGGTCATGCTTTCTACACCACCCGCAATATACAGCTCACCTTCACCTGCAGTAATGGCACGTGCCGAATCAATCACAGCACCGAGACCTGATGCACATAAGCGGTTTACCGTCTGACCTGGAACTGTTACCGGCATACCTGCTAACAATGCTGCAAAACGTGCCACATTACGGCTGTCTTCACCGGCCTGGTTGGTGCTACCAAAAATCACATCTTCTACGTCGGCTGCTGGAATACCGCTTTTTTCTAACAGACTTTTAATGACTGTTGCTGCCAGATCATCAGGACGTACAGTGGCCAGGCTTCCTGCATGGCGACCGATTGGAGAACGTAAACCATCATAAATATAGGCATTTAACATGAGTGTTATTCCTTTAACTTTTTAATTAATGTGTAGTATGAACAAGAGGTAGACCAAGCTGCACGCGGCGGCGTAACCAAGGACTTGGGCGATAACGCTGGTCACGGGTAATCGCGGTCATGCGGTCTAGAATTTTCAGAATTTTTTCAGCGCCCAATACATCGCCCCATTCAATTGGACCATATGGATAACCAAGGCCTAATTTCACGGCAACGTTAATGTCTTCTACAGTTGCTACACCTTGCTGGGCGATATCACAGCCAAGATTCACGATCATGGCTAACGCACGTTGAGCTACAAAACCAACACTTTCCTGAATTGTGCTCGCACTTATACCATCCAGATTGAAAATCGATTGTGCTGCATGAACCAGTTCAGGTTGAGTCACAAACGTTGGCATCAAGGTACGGTGTTTATTCAAGCCGTAAAGCAGATCGATACAGACTACTTGCTGTGGTGCTACCTGATAACGGACTGCTGCTGCAGTGGCATCTTCGCCATACGTGGCAATCAGGATTAAAGCATCCGCTGAAGGTGTTTCATTCTGCTCGATCTGAATGTTGAACTGCTGCAGATATTGCTCAAGCGCCTGACGGTCACCGCTATATTCTGTTCCCAGCCAGACTGATGGATATTGATCCAGTTTTTCAGCTAGTGTTGGATCCACATCACCTACTTTGCTACCTGAAGTGTAATCATAAAAACCTTTACCGGTTTTACGACCTAACTGTTTGGCAATAAAACGCTGGCGGGTAATGACACTTGGACGGTAACGTGCTTCTTCATAGTACTGATGATAAATCGATTCGCTAACCGGATGAGATACATCCATACCGGTCAGATCGCCTAACTCAAACGGCCCCATCTTGAAGCCGATACCATCGCGGTAAATACGGTCAATGTCATAAAATGGGGTGACATTTTCATTCAGAATGGCATAGGCTTCACTACCAAAGGCACGACCGGCATGGTTAATGATGAATCCTGGGGTATCTTTGGCTTGGACCGGACGATGTCCCATCTTAATGGATAGCTGGGTTAAGGCATCAATAATATCGGCATGAGTCTTAAAGCCTTCGATCACCTCGACCACTTTCATGAGGGGTACCGGGTTAAAGAAGTGATAACCGGCAATACGTTCCGGTTGGCTACAATTGGCAGCAATTGCACTGATCGATAATGAAGAGGTATTGGATGCCAGAATCGCCTCAGGTTTTACAATCTCTTCCAGCTGCAGCATCAGCTTTTGCTTGATTTCGAGATTTTCAATAATCGCTTCAATAATTAAATCACAAGCTTTCAAGTCTTCTAACTGCTGAGCGATCGACAGATGAGCAATATCTTCAGCTGCTTTTTCGTGGCTAAATTTACCCTTGTCAGCAAGCGTGTTTAATGTTTTAGCCAGTTTTTCCCGTGCCTCTTCAGCTGCCCCTTCTTTGGCATCAAACAGTATCACGTCATGACCAGACTGAATCGCAATCTGGGCAATACCTGCACCCATCGTGCCTACGCCAATAATTCCGATTTTCTGAATTTGAATGCTCATGCCTATCGTCCCTGATAATTCGGTTTACGTTTTTCGATAAAGGCCTGCATACCTTCTTTTTGATCTTCTGAAGAAAACAGCATCTGGAAAGACTTACGTTCCAGAGTAAGTCCGGCATTGAGCGGCACATCTTCGGCCAATAAAGCCACTTCCTTGATTTGCTCCAAGGCAATTGGCGGCATTTTTGCCAACCCTTCTGCCATCTTGATGGCAGTTGCAAGGGTTTCACTGTCTTCAGTCACCTGGGACACCAGACCAATTTGATAAGCTTCCGGTGCAGGTACCAGACAACCGGTCATGATGATACGCATGGCATGGAATTTGCCTACTGCACGGAATAAACGTTGAGTCCCACCTGCACCCGGCATCACGCCAACTTTCACTTCAGGTTGACCGAACTGGGCACTTTTTCCAGCAATGATAATGTCTGCATGCATCGCCAGTTCACATCCACCCCCCAGTGCATATCCGTTTACAGCTGCAATCACCGGTTTGGAACATTGTGCAATCGCCTGCCAGTAACGTTCAGTCCGACGTTGCATCATCTGGATGGTTTCAGCGGTAGCTAATTCCTTTAGATCGGCCCCTGCTGCAAAATCTGTTTCACCGCCCGTAAGAATAATGGCCCGAATATTTTCGTCATCATTGAGTTGTAGAAAAGCTGCAGCCAGTTTCTGGCGCACTTCTGTATTCAAAGCATTTTTTGCTTCTGGTCGATGGATCTTGACCATCGCCACATGTGCTGAGATTTGCTCTACTTGAACCACCTGTTCCATTAAAATCTCCATTTATTTTGTATAGCGAAATTTTATTTTATATAAAACTACGGTTTCTAAGTCTATAAATCAAGAATTTTTAACTCAAAAATTCAAAAAAGTTATTTTTTACTAAAAATAGAGTAAAAACTCTTGTTCAGTTGGTTATTTTATGAT